>NZ_JADOUX010000025.1:0-36970 GCF_015751745.1 Cryobacterium sp. CAN_C2 | reverse complement strand
TGGCCACCAGCGGCATCAGCACCCGAGTTGCTGCGGTTCTGGTCGGCATTCCCCGGGCGACGGCGACCCGGAAACCACGGTCACCCCAGGATCGAGTGTCCGTGGCACCGGTGAACAAGTTGTCGATCGAGGAACGCGACCTGATTGTGACGGCATTGAATTCGACGTCGTTCGTGGACCTGCCGCCGATTCAAGTCTTCGCGCAGCTCCTCGATCAAGGCACGTACTTGTGCTCAATTTCAACGATGTATCGGGTGCTAAACGAGAACAAGCAGGTGAAGGAACGCCGGCATCAGGCTCGTCATCCACCGCGGGCCGTCCCCGAATTGATCGCGACCGGCCCTGGCCAGGTGCTCAGCTGGGATATTACAAAACTTGCCGGCCCGATCAAGGGCAAGTACTTCGACTGCTACGTCATGATCGATATTTTCTCGCGGTACATCGTGGGCGCCTACGTTCATCACACCGAATCGGCCGTGCTCGCCGCGGAGATGATGACGGAGGTCTTCGGCATCCACGGCACCCCCGCCGTCGTCCACGCCGACCGAGGCACATCGATGACAAGCAAGACCGTCGCCACTCTGCTCTCCGATTTGGAGGTCACCCGGTCGCACTCCAGGCCCCGGGTGAGCAACGACAATCCGTACTCCGAGTCGTGGTTCAAATCCCTGAAGTACTCGCCCATATTTCCGGAACGCTTCGGCTCCCTCGCCGACGCACGCGCCTTCATGACGGACTTCGTCGACGGCTACAACCACCATCACGCCCATACCGGAATCGGCCTGAACACCCCCGCCGACGTCCACTTCGGCTTGGCCGGCATCAAGGCCACCGAACGCGCGGCCACGCTGGCATTGGCCCGAGCACGCAACCCGGAACGATTCACCACGGATCGCATGCCAGAAATCCTCTCCATTCCGGCGACCGCCTGGATCAACAAACCCACCGACAGCACCGAGGCCAAACTAGCCGCCTCACTCCCACTGGCCTCATCCGGCTTGACAAATTCCGGGTTGCCGGTTGGTTTTGGCTCGGCGCGTTCAGGGTTCAGCTTGCGGGCACTCCGACCAATGGATTACTCCCTGTCTGGACTTGAGGGGAACACGGGGTGCTCCTGATCGCACAGAAGCTTCATGTTGCGATGAGTTCTCGGGCGGCTGCGCGTCCGGTGCGCACCGCGCCCTCCATGTAACCGCACACCGATTGGTCGAAACCCACCACCCAGAACGGAGGTTCGTGTGTGCCGTGCAGGGGTCCGACGGCGATTAGTTCGCCGGGACGCCACGCGGTGATGTACCCCTGCGTCCACAGGTCCGCACCCCAGTTGCGCATGAAGACGGCCTCTGGTGTTGTGGTCTGCTCGACCCGCCCACCGGGCCGGGTACGAGCCTCCAGCACAACGACATCCGACCCGGCATTCATCAGGTCCCGAGCGGCGCTCAACCCAGCAAGGCCGGCTCCCACCACAACCACATCGTGCGCACTCATTCTGCCTCCTCGGTCAGCCACGAAGCCGTCCCACCCGTGGTGGTCTCAAAACGCGTGGCGTGACACGGTGACAGCGTACCGAGCCCCGTGCATTCACAGGTGGAGTACCGGGTGAAGCCTGGCCAGAGCAGCAGTCAACCGAGCTGGCGGCAGTCCCGCTGCGAGTTCACCGACCCGATTTCGGGCATGACCTGCAACATCCTTCGCACCCCGCTGACACAGATTCCTGCCAGCATGTCGATATGACGACAGAATCGATTCTCCCCGAGTTCAGCGACAGCCGGATTGGCGAGGTGGCCGAACGGCTCTCTGATGCCGGTGTGGGCATCATCGCAGGTACGCTGGCGAACCCAGCCGGCATCTACCTCGCCAAGACCATCCCGGTTGATCGACTGGCGACGTTCGCGTCATCCGGTCTCGGTGCCCCGCCGGTGTGGAACGTCTTCTGCATCGATGGCGGCATCGCATTCACACCCGACCTCGGCGTAGTCGGCGATATGAGGCTGAGACTCGATCTCGACGCTCTTAGAATCCTGGATGGAGGTTTCGCGTGGGCTCCAACGGAGATCTTCGACCAGAACGGCGCACCGCTCGCCATCGATCCGCGGGGGCGGCTTCGCCGCATCCAACGCGACATCGAGGAAGCCGGGCTCGAGGCGCTCGTCGGGCACGAGCTCGAGTTCACCATCACCGCCGCGGACGGAACCCCGCTCCCCCGCGTGGGCTGGACACCGTATGGTCTGGGTCCGGTACTCGACCACGAGGCCTTCCTCACCGAATTGCTCTCCGCCACTGCCGCCGCCGGAATCCCCCTCGAGCAACTACACGTCAAGTTCTTTGCCTCCACGGTCGAGTTCTCGCTGCCACCGGCCACACCACTTCAGGCGGCCGACGGGGTGGTTCTGGCCCGCCTGATCACCGGGAGGGTGGCGCGCAAACACGACTTGCGGGTATCTTTCTCTCCCTTCCCGATCAGCGGGGGCGGCGGAAACGCGGCGCACGTCCATTACTCATTCAGCCGCAATGGGGAACCTCTCTTCTCGGGCGGCGACGGACCCCACGGTATGACCGCCGACGGCGCGTCTTCCATCGCCGGGGTGATCGCCGCACTCCCCGGTATCCAGGGTGTTCTGGGCGGATCGATCCTCTCGGGGGCGCGATTGCGACCCCGGCTCTTTTCGGGCGCGTATGCCTGCTGGGGTAGGGAGAATCGCGGGGCGGCGGTTCGCTTCCTCGAAGCCACCCGCGGCAATCCGCAAGGCGCCAACGTCGAAGTCAAGATTGTCGATCCGTCGTCGAACCCGTACCTGACGACCGCGGTCATCCTCGGCGCCGCGCTGGAGGGCATCCGGTCATCGACGGTGCTTCCCGCGGAGGTGACCACGAATCCGGCCGACCAGACCGAAGAGCAGCAACTCGCCTCGGCGACGGTGCTGCTTCCTTCCGCTCTAGGAGCAACGCTCGACGCTCTCGCCGCATCCGAACTCGCTGCGCGCATCCTCGGACCGCAGATCATCCAGGCCGTGCTCGCAGTTCGACGCTGGGAACTCGATCACTATGGGTCCACCGACGCCGACCAACTGCCAGAGAGGTTCCGGTTCGCATGGTCGATCTGATCAAACGAGGGGCGGAGGGTTCGACTGCTGCAGCCGAACTCGCCATTTTTTGGCTCTTCTGACAAGGGACGCTTGAAAAAACGGAGCTCAGAGCTCAGTAACACTGTTTTTGTCTTGGTCGTGGGGTTTATCCATTTCGAATAAAGCGGGATAGTGACCTTGCCCCCGTTGAGTGAACTCCCGACGGGTCTTTGCCATAGTGAACATTCTCTCTTCTGAGGTGTCCACTCAACAGGGGCGAGGCCAGTTCGGGACGTCGGACAGCGCGGTGCCGATGCAGGCGATCAGCAGGTCGAGCTTGGTGTCGAAATGGAGGTACACGGTGGGGCGAGCCAGTCCCGCAGCGGCAGCGACCTGTGTCATCGTCGTGGCGGTCCAGCCCTGTCTCATGAACAGCCCGCGGGCCGCGGCCACGAGCCGGTCGCGATTCTCGACGGCACGCTCGGCGCGGATAGACCACTCGAAGCGGCGCTGCCTATGAGGCTAGTCAAACCAGTGAACGGTCGGTACATTGAAGAAATGCGCATCGCCACCGAGCTCGGTGAACTCGCCGCCAAGGTCGTCCCGGGACCGCCGGAAGTTGCGATCCTGTGGCACAGCATGTTCACCGACTCCCGCAGCTGGGACCCGGTAATCGACGACCTCAGCAAGAAACGCACCTTGGTCTTGGTCGATGGGTGGTCCTTCGGGGCCAGCGGGGACCTGAATCACGTCGTTCCGAAGTTCATTGAGCGCTGCGTGCAGGGGGCCGTTGCGATTGTCTCGCAGGTTCAGAAGGAGCTGGCCGCAGCTCCCGTCGACTGGTTGGGCAGCGCCTGGGGTGGCCATGTGGGATTGCATCTGGCCGCAACCCGCCCGGAGCTGGTGCGCAGCCTGATCACGGTCAGCACCCCGGTCCAGCCAGCGAGTCCGTCAGTGCGGCGGAAGGTGAGAATGCTACTCCCGGCATACCGGGTCATCGGGATGCGCGGGCCGGTCCGTCAGGGGCTGCTCGACGCCATGCTCACGGATCTGACGCGGCGCACCAATCCCCAAGCCGTCGATGCGCTCATCGCCCCCATGTCCGGGACCAACCGGGGTGCCATCGCGCACACCGTCCATTCCGGCGTCGTCAACCGGACCGACCTCGCCTGGGCCACCACACGCATCACCTGTCCCACCCTGATGATTGCCACCGACGACCGCGGCGAGTGGAGCCCCGAAGAGTGCATGCAGACCACTTCCGAGATGAAGGATGCCCGTACAGCGGTCATCACGGGATCACGTGCCCTTCCCTCCCTCGAACGCCCCGCAGAACTCGCCGCCCTCGTCACTGACTTCTGGGACCAGTACTGAACCGTCGAGAGCGCCCCGCCGGCCGTCGCACGGGACCGGAACCTTCCTTGATCGGACGGCGAGGACCTGGTCGACGGCGTCCGACTTGAGGTGTTCGATGCGCCGGACAGCGATAACGCGAGTTCCAGGCTAGGTGTGTCCATCCCGGCGGCTGGGCTCACTCCCCCGCTGCAGAGTCGGCTTTAGAACGCCGAATGCGCCGAGCTAGCCAGATTCGAAAAACAAGAAAGCCTCCGAGGTGGAGGCTGCATATCGTGATCGGCCAACCAAGGGCGTCACCGGTCAAAAGGTCATAGATGCCTGTCAACGTCGGGTGAATATTGACCCCGTATCGTCGTTTGAAAGTTGATCCCTCGGTGTTGATTTTCGTGCGGTGTGACGAGCTAGTTATGGGCAGCGGCTGGTGGGCCCCTACGTGTCAGGCTCGGGCGAGAAGCTCGCGGCGTGATCGGGCGCGGTAGGAGTCACCGGTTAGCGTGAGGACTTCGGCGTGGTGGACGAGCCGGTCGGCATGGCGGCGGCAACGATGTCATCGGAGAATATCTCACCCCACCGGCCGAAGGGCGTGTTCGAGGTGACGAGGATCGCGCCTTGTTCGTAGCGAGCGGCAACGAGTTGGAAGAACAGGTTCGCGGGCCACGGGCCGACGTTGTTCGCGGAGCTATCGGTGCATAGCGACTTGAAGCTCGTGAGCCGACTGGAGTTTGGCTCGGGGCAGAGTGGCGATGCGGTACGAGCCGAGAAGATAGCCGTCGGGCCTGCTAGCCCAAGCCGGTCGTATCAGGGGCTGGTCGATGCCCCTGAGAACGTCCGGATCTGGCGCTGTCGGCGCGCCTATGTGATCGTGGTGTTCGCCAGCGACACGACAGTCCCGACCACCAAGGCTGCCGCAACGGTCGGCATGAACCAGCCCGGCCGCACCTGGGCGCGCCACAGCGACCAGATGGCGACCAACTCGAGCAGGATGCCGAACACGATGCTGCCGACGTGGCCGAGGTCGGTCAGCGGCCGCGCCTCTTCGCACACGGGCGGGCAGTACACGATCGGGAAGCCGTTGGTCAGCGCTGCCCAGCCGGCGCCGAGGATCCCGGCGCTGGCGACGCCGCTGCCGTTGCCCCGAACGCCCGCCATGAAGGAAATCGCCCACCAGAGCTGGATGAGCGCAACGCCGACAAGCGTTGCCGCCTCGGTCAGAGTCAGCGTCCCGTGCAGGTCGAACAGGCCGACGCCGAAGTCGATGATGATGTGTAGCGCGCTGACGAACATCGTCGCCAAGCCGACCCAGAGCCATACCGGCATCCGCCAGTCGCGGCCGGACCACACGAGTTGTTCGCTTCCCACGTGCTCATTATGGAGCACGCGAGGCGATCTGCCCTAGCTATAGCTACGACTCGGCTCGCGTCACCCATCTACCGCGGGTAATGAACGCCCGCTCAGCCGAGTAGCGCGCTATTGCGCTGCCCGGAGGCGCGCGTGGGGGCAGTCTTCCTACCGGCTGGCGCGGCCATCAAGGCGATGGAGATTGAGGGCGATTCCATTCGAGACGATGGATTTTGGGACGGCGAACATTCCCACGGCTACGAGTTCGCTGAGGGGGTGCTCATGGTCGCGGTAAACAACTTTGAAGAACGCAAGTTGCCCTACATGGCTAACATTCTGGCGAACGTGAGCATGTCCGCTTCCATCGACGCCCCCACTGCGAATTTCATTCTGAAGTCAGCCGAGCGTCTGTCATGGCTGGACCGTGTCAACGTCGGGTGAATATTGACCCCGTATCGTCGTTTGAAAGTTGACCCCTCAGTGGTCTCATCGTGCTGGGGATCGTCGCGTTCTTCGTCTACCGATGGATGGCCAAGCGGGGCATCTAGGAAATTGGCACGCCGCTGCGATACCCCGCCGATTACGGGTGCGATCCACAGCTACCGGAGCCGCCGCGCGCTAATGCACCGAAAACGGCGTCAGAACCCCCTACCGAAACGACGGGCTTTCGGCAGATTTGATTCCGGACAGCTTCGTGGACACCAGTTTTGAGCAGCCTGAGGACAGCTGCGATCTGATGATCCCGCAGCTGGTGGCAAACCATCGTTTGGGAGCAGCGTCGGAGTCGGGCTGGTGTATGCCGTCGCCCACCGGAGTTGCGTCCGCGGCAGCACAGCGAGCAGACTGAGCCGCAGGGGGACTTGCGCAGGCTCGTCACTGGTTTTGTTCAACGAGGAGCACCGCATGGCTGAGCAGTTCCGAGAACGAGTCGGCGTTTATCTTGACTTCGACAACATCGTCATCTCCCGCTACAACCAACTGCACGGCAAGAACCAGTTCGCCAAAGACAAGGCGCGAAACCACGTCTCATCAAACCCGAAAGCAGACGCCGAGATCACGGGCCGAATTCACCGGGCGATGATCGACGTCGGCGCCATTCTCGACTACGCCTCGTCGTTCGGTCCGATCGTCATCAGCCGGGCCTACGCGGACTGGTCGGCGACGGTCAACGCGAGATACCAGAAGCAACTCATCGATCGGGCCGTAGACCTGATCCAGTTGTTCCCGACCGTGTCCTCGCTCAAGAACGGTGCCGACATCCGTCTGGCCATCGACGTAGTCGAGCACATGTTCCGGCTTGACGACCTCACCCACATCGTCATCGTGGCTGGAGATTCGGACTACATCCCGCTCGCCCAGCGGTGCAAGAAGCTCGGCCGCTACGTCATCGGTATTGGCGTGTCGGGCTCGACCAGCGGGTCGCTCGCTGCCGCCTGCGACGAGTTCGCCGATTACGATTCCCTGCCGGGCACCTCGAGCGCTGCAGCGCCTGCCATCGGGGTGGCAGGTCAGCTCGGCGGTATCCCCGTTGACGCGGCCGCGACAACGAAACCGGCCGAGACTGCACACGCTGCAGCCGTGGCGAGTCTCCCTCCCGCCACCGTGAGCCCGATTGTCGGAACGACTGGCAGCCCGAAGGCTCGGAAGGCTGCGACCACGCTCCTGTTTCGGGCCATGGAACTGCTCGCGACCAACGATCAGGACTGGCAGCACGCCTCCGCGCTCAAGTTGCAGATGCGGCGAATGGATCCCTCGTTCCAAGAACGAACCCTGGGTTACCGGCAATTTTCTGACTTCTTGAAATCCCGGGCCGCCGTGATCGAACTCGATCAGAAGAGTCCCACCAGCCCGATACTCCTCCGGCTTCGGGGCTGAGCCGCAGGGCCTCGCAGACAGCTCACGAACGCGCCCGGTACCCGTTTCCCAGGGCAAGATCTTCAGCGGGCAGCGGTTCAAAGAACGAAGCAGAAATCGGGCTACCGGGCACAAAGCCCAGCTCCCACAGGGGTGCGGCTCGCAACGCGGACAGTCGCGCAACCGGGCTGCCACCGCGCGCGCGATAATGAACTCCTCGCCGCGTTCGACCCGCGCCAGCAACTCGCAAGAGTCGCGTTTTCGCATCCTGAACATTGGCTTGTTCCCTCGTGGTGACCGAGCGAAGTTGGCCAATCCCGCGATGAGCGGGTCGCGGAGGTGTCCTCTGGGCGAGCTGCGCCGAGACGAACTCTGAGGGAGGGCGGCATCGCGGTCGGTCGGCTGCGTGGACCCCGGTCAGCTCCCGGTCGCCAGCGCCGCCCGGGCCAGCAGCGTCGCCCCGGCCGACCCGAGTCCGCCCGGGTACGACCTGCCCTGCAGCAGCGTGCCCGACCCGGCCCAGGCGAGCACGTTGTCGGTGTCGCTCGCGGCATAGATTGCGGCACCGTTTCCGTAGCGGCCGCGCCCCCCGAAGCTCCAGCCCACCGTGGCGCTCAGCAGATCCAGCGAATCCCGCACCACCTCGCGTGTTCCCGCCTCGTCGGCCGCGACGAGCATCAGAAGCAGCAGGGCAACGTCGTGACCGTGCGGGCTACGCTCCAGCGGCAGCCGCGCAGCCAAGTAGTGCCACAACCCGAGCGGCGACGTTCGCAACTGGGTTCCGCGCTTGGTTGGAACCAGCACACCTCGGTACTTGCGCACCAGACCGAGGGCTGTCGCCATCTCCCGCAGGGCCAGCAGCGGCTGCGTCTGGGCTTCGCGATTCGCCTCGCCGTACCACTGCCTCTGGGGGTCGAGCTCGGCCATCAGGGCGCTGACGGCTTGGGGTGGCAGATACCCGGCGCCGGTGAGACGGATGCCGTCGCCGACGTGCCGCAACAACGCGCGGATCACCGCCGTCGCCTTCTCGGCCTCGGCCTCGTCGATCTCGACCGGTTCGCTCACCCGGGCGGCGACCAGGTAGCCGGCGAGGTATTGCTGCGCCTCCTCGCCGACCCCGGCGATGAGGGTGGCGAGTGGCGAGGAATCTCCGCCATGGGCGCGCAACCAGTCCAACGCCTGATCGGCGCCCATCGCGCGATGAAGCCCCCGGTTGATCGCGTCGAGGTCGATCTCGTCGCTGAAGTTCCACAGGTCGAGTGCGGAGATTTCGTCGAGCACCTCCCGGCTCTCTGGAAGGCTGGCCCTCGTGACCACGGCGATCAGGTGGTCGTAGTTGCGGATGCCGCCGACGTCTTCCGGCGGCCCCTTGCGCCGGCCGTCGAGGCAACGCACCGCGGGCACGGCCGTACCGTCCGGCTCGATCGGCTCGACGGCCTCGAGTGTGAGCGTGTGCTCCCAGTCGTCGCCGAAATCGTAGACGTAGCGCAGCGTGTCGCCCACTGTCGCGAGAAACTGGTCGAGGCGAAGTTCGCTCTCGAGCGTGCCCTCGTCGCCTTCCTCCAGGTCGAACGGGGTGAGAATGCCCTCGAATTCGTGCCGGTGGGGGTCGGCGGAGGGCGTGAACTGGTGCAGGTGGCTGTTCGTCCAGCCGAACGCGGCCTGCAGCACGTCGTGCAGCCGGTCGAGGGGCACGTTCGACGGCAGACTCAATCGGCGCCAGATGAGCGGGGTGGAGTTCACGATGTCTATCTGGAGGGTAAATTGCACCGGCTCGACGGGCGGAGTAAGCAGTGGAAGAGGCATTCTGGAGGGCACCAGGTGCGCGTCGGCGGCCTTCGCCTGCCCGTCGTTCGCCCGCGCGTCGCTCGACTGCGCGTCGTGCACCTGCGTGTCGTTCACCTGGGCGTCGTTCACCTGCGCGTCGTGCGCCTGCGTGTCAACACCGCTGGCCCGGAGCCTGTACTTGGCAGCCTCGAAGTCGATCACGGTGTCGGGCTCGCTGTCGGGCTCGCTGTCGGGCTCGCTGTCGATCACGGAGTTGGGTTCGGATGCTGAAGAATTGAAGGGGTGCTCGGTCATCCGAGTCAGTGTAGTCACCGCGGGTCATGTTCGCGGCGACTCGGTGGTCGTCGTTCTCGAGGCCGCGTCGTGGGACGGCGCAGATTAGCCTTCGTCAGCGGGCACGAGATGGTGCACGCCAACCGCGTTTCCGCCCTGCTCCGCTGCCGGGGCCTCGACGGGCCGCTGAAGCAGACCACCATCGACGCCCCTTTCATCTTCGGAGCCGGTCTTGATTCCCCAGTAGAAAGAACCGGTGAACTGGCCGTAATCCTCAAAAAGACCGGTCGAACGCGGCCGTGAAGAACGCTCTCGCGCGTTCGATCTGGTGGGCCAGAATTTGGAAATAACAAAACTCTACAGGTGAACCTCCTCGTAGAAAACGAGATAGTTGCAGTCCTGCACCGAGTGCAGCAGTCACGGTGGGCGAAGCGGTCGGGGGGCTGCCCCGTAGCGGCCCTGAACGACGCATGAATGAAATCAGAAAGGAGTGTGAACGTGACCTGAACAGGTTCGATTTCCGACGACCGTGACTCTCCAAGGCGCGAGGAGACGGCACTGTACCCCTATGGTTGGGGTAGACAGATTCGATGTGTTGGAACCGGTCCCGTGGGGCGTGCAAAATTCGTGCGTGGTGGACGTCTGTTTTTCGTGGGACCGGGGGCTCTCTTTCTTTGGGTGAAGTCTGCCGGGGGCGAACCAGCCAGCGCCCAGAAACCCGATGTGCAGCATCGGCGACCGCACCCACTGCGGCCCTGCCCGAGACCCCATCCTGCGGTTCCATTGAGAGGGAACACACCATGACCACATTCCAGCAGCTATCCACCGCGCGCAAACGCCTCCTGGCCGCCGCACTGGCCGTCGCCGTCGTCGGAATCGGCAGCGCCGGCTTCGGCGCAGCAGCCGCAGACCCGCTCCCCCAGGCGCCCGTGGCACTCGGCGTTGCCGGCACGTTCGCAATCCTGTCGCAGACCGGCGTGACGGATGTCCCCTCATCCGCCGTCACCGGCAACGTCGGGGCGAGCCCAATCACGGGCGCCGCCATCCTGCTGACCTGCCCGGAGGTGACCGGCACGATTTTCTCCGTCGACGCCGCCGGACCTGCCTGCAAGGTAACGGATGCCACGCTGCTCACGACCGCCGTCGGTGACATGGGCATCGCCTACACCGACGCCGCCGGTCGCACGAACCCCGACTTCGTCAACCTCGGCGCGGGCGAGATCGGTGGGCGCACGCTCCGTCCCGGGCTCTACACGTGGAGCACCGACGTTTCCATCTCCAACGACGTCAAGCTCGCCGGTGGCCCGGACGACGTCTTCATCTTCCAGATCTCCGGCGACATCTCCGAGGCGCCGGCCAAGAACGTGACCCTCACGGGCGGCGTTCAGGCCAAGAATGTGTTCTGGCAGACCGCGGGTTCCGTGACGCTCGGCACCACAGCCCACTTCGAGGGCACCATCCTGAGCAAGACCCTGATTGCCATGAACACGGGCGCATCGATCAACGGCCGACTGCTGGCCCAGACTGCGGTCACGCTGCAGAGCAGCACCGTCACCGAGCCCGCCAAATAGGCATTCCGTCGGCTGGTTTCAGGGCCGGGGAGACGACAATCGTCGTATCCCCGGCCCCTTGCTGCACGGCACCACGATCGAGATGATGACCAGAAGCAGTGGCGCACCGCCAGGGTCGTTCGTTCGAGGAGTTCACGGTCGCCGCGCGCTCAGCGGACGCGCCGACCCGCGCTTATCGACCTCTGCGAGTTCCTCGGCGGTGGCCATCCGGAACGAGACGGCAGGCGTGGGTTGAAGCATCTGGCGAGACTGGCCGCGGGTCGACCAGAGACTGGCACCGATCGACACTGCGAGAATGACAACGATGACCGCCAGGGACACCGTGGTGGGAATATAGAACACCTCCAGTAGAAGCATCTTGACCCCCACCCACACCAGCAGCACAGCCAGGCCTATCTTGAGATAGATGAAGCGGTGCATCAGGTCAGCGAGCAAGAAGTACATCGCCCTCAGTCCCAGGATCGCGAACGCATTGGCGGTGAAGACCAGAAATGCCTCATTCGTCACGGCGAATATCGCGGGGATCGAGTCCACAGCGAAGACGATGTCGGTCACCTCCACCATTACGAGAACCGCCAGTAGCGGTGTGGCCAACAGCACTCCCGCTTTTCGAACGACGAGCCTCTGGCCGTAGAACGCATCCGTCATCGGGACATGGCCTCTGAACCACTTGAGAACCTTCGATTTTTCGGGGTTGAAGTGCTCATTTCGGTGGCGGAGCATCCGGATTCCTGTGAACACCAGGAACGCCCCGAAGATGTAGAGCACCCAACTGAAGTTGTTGATCAACGCAGCTCCCGCGGCGATGAAGATTCCGCGGAACACCAGGGCGCCGAGCACTCCCAGGAACAGAACTCGGTGTTGGAATTGCGGCGGAACAGCAAACGCGGCGAAGATGATCGCCCAGATGAACACATTGTCGACGGCGAGTGACTTCTCGATCACGAAGCCGGCGAAGTACTGTTGGCCGAACTCAGCGCCGTACAGCCACCAGACGATTCCGCCGAAGCTCACCCCGGACAGTACCCAGAAAATCGACCATCCGGCCGCTTCCCGCACCCCAATCACATGCGCAGTGCGATGAGCGATCAGATCGACCGCGAGCATGACCAGAATTACACCGACCACAGTCAGCCAGGCCCAAAGTGGAACGTTCATCAAAACCTCCAGAGTTTTTTACTCTGGAGGTCTCGTCGAGCCGTTACCGGGCCCAGGCCGCACCGGGCCGCGATGTCGCGACCGTACTGACGATGGGCCTCGTGGGGACTACTCCCCTCCTGTGAATACAGAAACAGGTTTCTGGTATTTGTGCAAGGAAGATTATCCCTGGCTGCCATAGACGCAGGGCTTTCCCAGTCTCTGGCGTCACGGTGCGGTGGGTATTGCGATTGTTGAATGCGGTCGAGTGCACGTCCAACACGATGGCACGACCTCCAGCGACGTAGATTCGGGTCCAGACCCTGGTGTTCTTCGACCTTGGCGATATGGACTCGGAGCTGCGCCGTGACCCTGCTAGTGTCTGCCTCATCCACTCTGAAGGAGTCCCCGATGGCACGCAAAGTCCGCACCGCTGAGCAGACGATCTCCCGTCTGAGGGCGTACAACATAGTGGCCGGCTCGCTGCACCTGGTGCAGGCCCTCGGCTTCGCCTACGTGCTCACTCTGCTGAGCACGCAGGTCACCTTCGCCGTCACCGCCGACTACCTCGCCGGGCCTCCCGGCGTTGCGATACCGCCCGAACGCGTCACCCTGTTCGACATCAACGTGGGTGTCGGCGTCGTGGCCTTCCTGGCACTGTCAGCATTCTTTCACTTTCTCATCTCGTCGCCGTGGTTCTTTCCTCGCTACGCAGCCGGCCTCAAGAAGAACCACAACTACTTTCGCTGGGTCGAGTACTCACTCAGCTCATCCATCATGATCTGGCTCATCGCGCAGATCACCGGCATCACCGATATCGCGGCACTGTTCTCGATCTTTGCCGTCAACGCCACCATGATCATGTTCGGCGCCCTGCAGGAGAAGTACGAGACGCCCGGCAACGGCCGGTCTCTGCCCTTCATCTTCGGATGTATGGCGGGTGTGGTGCCGTGGATCGTCATTCTCATCTATTTCTTCGCCCCCGGCTCCACCAGCGAGGCCTCACCGCCGGCCTTCGTCTACGGCATCATCATTTCGCTGTTTCTGTTCTTCAACACGTTCGCTGTCAACCAGGTCTTGCAGTACAAGCAGATCGGCGGCTGGCGCGATTACCTGCGCGGCGAGCGCGCCTACATCACGCTGAGCCTCGTCGCCAAGACCGCGCTGGCCTGGCAGGTGTTCTCGGGCGCGGTCATTCCGGCGCTCACCTAGCCAGCCGTCTGCACGTCGAGGCCACCGCAATGCAGCCGGGGCGGAGTCCGACCTGATTTGTCGAACACCGCCGCGGCTCAATGCCCCTATCGAGTGAAGTGCGACTGCTGCAACTCGAACACCGGGGTGTCGAGGCCCTCCATGCGAGCCTTGATCTGCAAGGCCAGATAGTTGGAGTAGTGCCGGCTCTGGTGCAGGTTACCGCCGTGAATCCAGAGCTGCTCCACATTGGTGGGCTTCCACATGTTACGCAACTCCCCCTCCCACGGGCCCGGATCCTTCGGCGTATCGGAGCCGTACCCCCAGCACCTGCCCACCTGGTCGGCGACCTCGGGCGATACCAGGTCGGCCAGCCATCCGTTCATTGAGCCGAAGCCGGTGGCATAGACGATCAGGTCGGCCTCCAACTCCGAACCGTCGGCCATGACCACGGAATGGGTGTCGATGCGGGCGAGCTGGCCCGACTTGACCTTCACCCGGCCGTCAATGAGCAGCTGCGATGCGCCCACGTCGATGTAGTAGCCGGAGCCGCGTCGCAGGTACTTCAGGAACAGGCCCGAACCGTCGGTTCCGAAGTCCAGGTCGAAGCCGACCGCCGTGAGCTGCGCGTAAAATTCGGCGTCGCGTTCAGCCATCTTCTCATAGACCGGAATCTGGGCTGTTGGCAGGATGCGGTAGGGCAGCGAGGCAAAGAGTAGGTCCGCTTTTTCCGTGGTCACGCCGTTGGCCAGAGCCCGCTCAGAGTACAGGTCGCCCAGGGCGAGATCCAGCATCGCGTCGCTGCGGGAGATGTGTGTGGAGGACCTCTGCACCATCGTCACCTCGGCTCCGTGCTCCCAGAGGTCGGCGCAGATGTCATGGGCGGAGTTGTTGGAGCCGATCACGACGGCCTTCTTGCCGGCCCAATCGCCCCCACCCTCGTGCTTGGACGAGTGGTGCTGCTGACCGGCGAAGGTCTCGGCGCCGTCAAAGATCGGCGTGTTCGGGTAGCCGGAGACACCCAGGGCGAAGATGAGCTGCTTGGGCCGCAGTGTGACCTTCTGGCCCTCGCGCATGACCTCAACGACCCATTCCTGAAGCGTCTCATCGAAGGTGGCCTTGGTGCATTCCGTACTCGACCAGTAGTTGAGCTCCATGATGCGCGTGTAGTGCTCCAGCCAGTCCCCGAGCTTGTCCTTCGACGGAAACACGGGCCAGTCCTCCGGAAACTTCAGGTATGGCATGTGGTCGTACCAGACCGGGTCATGCAGATGGAGTGACTTGTAGCGGTTTCGCCACGAGTCACCGGGCCTGGCATTTTTCTCGATCACGATGGTGGGAACGCCGAGCCGGCGCATCCGTGCCGCCAGACCGATTCCGCCCTGCCCTCCCCCGACGATGACGCAGTACGGCTGCTCGTCGTAGCCGAGCGAGGCCTCCCGGGCGGTCTTCGTCTCCAGCCACGACTTCCGACCCTTTGTGATCTCGTGGCTCACGCCCTTCTCTCGGTTCGTGCCCTTCTTCTCTTCGAAGCCCTTGAGCTCCTGCATGGTTGTGAGCAGGGTCCAGCAGCGACCGTTTCGCAACCGCAGGTGCGCGTACCCGCGGGCCTGGCCGGTCTCGAAGGTCACCCACGCCTCGGTGGCGTCGGCGTCGCCGGTGGCGTCCTCACCGCGTGCCCAGTCACTTGGTTGTACGTGCTCCAGCTGGACCTCGAGCATGCGGCGAATGTCGTCTTTGCCCTCGAGGGTCTTGAGGTTCCAGGTGAATGAGACGAAGTCACGCCAGTAGCAGTCCTCCTCGAAGAGGGCCACGGCGGCGTCGACGTTACCAGCCTGCAGCGCGCTATCCAGCGCGACCAGCCAGCGGTCGACAATTTTATTGGGGGATTCAGATTTATTGCCGGATTCAGGCATTTCACTCCTTTGTGTGCGCTGATTGAGGTCTTCCCACGCCCGGCACACTAGTGTGGCCACATACTGATTCGGGCGTGATCTCACGGTCAAGTAGAAACCCGCGGGGGTTACAAGGGCGTTACACTTCTCTGCGGCTGGCTCATCGAGTCAACCTAGGGAGAGCGGATGTCGCAGGGAAAGCGGGTGGGTTCGCTGTCAGCGCCGCCCGACCTGCGTTTCTCGTCGCCGAACGAATATGCAAAAGTGCTGCGCCGCGCACACGACCAGACTCTTTCCGGTGCCGCCCGGCCAAACGTCGACCCGGGGCTCTGGGCCTCTTGGCAGCGCGCGCTGGCGGGCGGCATCGATCCCGACACACATGTGCCGCGGCACCTGCACGACATTGCCGACATCGTGCACCTGCGCCGCGAGCACACCCTGGCCGCCGTGATGCCGGCCCTCAGCGAGCTGCTCGCGGACGAGTCGACGTCGGGGCGGCACCTGCTCGTGCTCACCAACGCACAGGGCGAGATTCTGTGGCGGGTGGGCAGCCCGGCCGTGCTGCAGCAGGCCGAGGGTCTGGAGTTCGTGGAGGGAGCTGACTGGTCCGAGGCCGGGATCGGCACGAATGCCATCAGCGAAGTGGTCGTGAGCGGCCGCTCCGCGCAATTGTTCTCAGCCCAGCACCTGGTGCGCACGCACCACGATTGGGCCTGCACGGCATCGCCCATCCGGAACCCCCACACCGGGGAACTGCTCGGGGTGCTCAACGTGTCCGGCCCGCTCGACACCATCACCGCCGACAGTATGCGCATGGTCAAGTGCGGGGTGCGGCTGGCCGAGGAGCTGCTGCGAGGCCGCACGAGAGTGCCGCCGACTCCCGGCCCGACGACGCTCCTCCCCCGGCCCACCGAGGCGACGGCGACCCTTATCCGCAGCCCGGCCGCACAGACGGGAATCTCCCTGGAACTGCTCGGCGACACTCCCGCAGTGGTGTTCGCGAACGGACGCCGAGCCCCACTGTCGCTGCGCCGCGCCGAGATCCTCGCCCTGCTCGATTCCCGGCAACGCGGTTGGAGCGCGGAACAGCTGGCCTACGAGGTACACGGTGAAACGGGCGCGGCGGCGACAATCCGCATTGAAATGCACCGTATCCGCACGCTTGCGCCCGGCCTGCTCCTCTCCAACCCGTACCGCCTCACGGATGCCGCGCACGGTACATCAGACGTGAGCCGCGTGTTGCAGAAGCTGCGGAACGGTCAGCCCACGGAGGCGCTCGATACGTACGTCGCCCCGCTCGTGAGCCGCTCTGCGGCATCCGCTATCGAATCCCTACGATTTGAACTCAACGCGGCCATGGGCACCGCGGCGCGGGCGAGCGGCAGTGCCGAGCTGATCAAGCGGTGGTGTGAGACCGACATGGGATCAACTGACGACGAGGCCGTGGCCGAGCTGGGCCATCTGCTCGGCGAAACGGATGCCGCCTACCTCGCGTTCCGGGCGCATTCGGAACGACTCGACCGCGAGCTGGGCCGGTAGGAGTGTGGCACTCGACGGCAACGTTGTTCTCACCGGCCTCGACCGGCTGATCGGTTTCCAGCACTCTCGAGCGCGCAGGCATGCCAGTGGATGCCGTCGAGCACACTACTTCACGGCCGCCCGCGCCGCAGCCGCCACCCTGCGCCGGCCCTCGAACGAGGTGTGGGAGCGGCTTCCGTTCAGGGCTCGTCGTCCCATTCCGTGCCGTCGAGGTCTCCACGCAGGGTTCCGGTCACCTGGTCAACGGCAGCCCCGACAGTACTCGTGAACCGCTCCGGGGAAAACCGGCCGTTCAACCCGTACTCATGGAGCTTGTCTTTCACCGGTCCTTTCATCTCCGCGAAGATGAGGGTGATGCCGTGGGAAGCGAGAAAATCGTCCAGCTCGAGAAGCTCATCGACGGCCGTCGTATCGATCTCGGTGATGGGCTCGGCCGCGAGAATAACGGTGTGGATCTCGCCACCGGCCGCGATAACGGTGGTCCGCACGTAATCGTTGAAGATACCGCCGTTGGCGAAGAAGAGTGGGGCGTCGAAGCGCACGATCACGATGCCGGGCAGTCGTTCGCCCTCCGGATGCCGGGAGAGATCATGGTAACCACGCAGACCGCTCACACGGCCGAGCTCAGCTCGGTAGGGTCGCCACGCATGGCCAACGAAGGCTCCGAGTGACAGGATGATCGCCACCGCGATTCCCTCGATCACCCCGACGGCGAGAACGCCGATGAAGGCCGCCAGCGAGAGTGCCGCATCGATCTTGTTCATTCTCACGAGTGCGAAGAATCCTCGAACGTCAACCAGCCCTGCTGCGGCAACGATCACCACCGCGGCGATGGCGGCCGAGGGGAGATACGCGGTAACGCCCGGTGCGAGCAGCATGAACGCCACGATGAGCAGCGCCCCAACCACGTTCGTCAGTTGCGAACGCGCCCCGGCCTGTTCGGCGACAGGAGTGCGTGAGGAGGAGGCAGAAATGGGGAAGCCGCCAAGCAGCCCGCCGGCGACGTTGGACACACCGATGGCAGACATTTCCTGGCTGCCGTCGACGCTCTCACCCCGTCGCGCGGCAAACGTTCGCGAGATCACGGCGGTATCGGCGAAAGCGATGAGCGCTATTCCCAAGGCGGGCAGGATGAGGGCACCAACGTCTCCCCACGCCAGGCCACCGAGCGCCGGCGCGGGAATTCCCTGCGGTAGCGCGCCCACGACGGGCAGGTCGTTCTGCAGTCCCAGAATGGCCGTCACGGCCGTTGCCCCCACGACGGCGGCAAGCACACCCGGCACTCGAGACTTGAGCCACGACAACAGGACGATGACGGCCAGCGTTCCGAAACCGATCAGCATCGCGGTCAGATCAACGTCGCCCTGAGCGATCCCGTCGACAATGCCCACGGCATCGCCGAACGGGGAATCGGCCGACACCGAGAATCCGAGAAGTGCCGGCAGCTGCGACATGATCACGAGCAGCGCAAGTGCGTTCAAATAACCCACCCGAATGGGCTTGGAGAGTAGGTCGGTCACAAATCCGAGGCGCAGAATACCGCCAAGCAGAAGTATCACGCCCACCATGATCGCGAGCAGGCCGGCCAGGGCCACGGCCCTCGCGTCGTCGCCGAACGCGAGCGGCAGAATGGCCACGGCAATGATCGGAGCCAGGGCCGAGTCGGGGCCGAGGACGAGGATACGCGATGGCCCGAAGACGGCGTAGGCAAGAAGCGGAATGATCGTGGCGTAAAGTCCGGCCGCAGGAGGGAGCCCTGCCACCTCGGCGTAGCCGATGCCCACGGGAATAAGGAGCGTCGTGAGCACGACTCCCGCACGTAGATCCGGCACCAGCCAGGCGCGCCGGTAGGAGAGCGCCGTGTCGATCCCCGGTACCCATCGTCGCAGCAGATTCGTGCCCAACTCGTTCCTTCCCGGCGCCTCGCTGTGCCCCAAAATACCAGCACGTCACGTCATCGACATTGGCCGCCGGCGCGTCAGCCGACATCCGGCGACTGCTGCAGCGGTCCCCTTTCGTACGATCATGCCAACCCGACTCGGTCGAGCGCGGCATTAGAGCGTGGTGCACCTACGAGGGCGCCCCTCGCCCGTGTTAGAGTGACCCTAATTAGGGGGCCACTCATTTCTATTTCATCGGCTTTTAACTTCTCACGTACCTCGCTGCTCAAGCGATCGGGCGCACTCGTTCTCGGCCTTCTGCTCGTCGGCTTCGCACTGACTGCTTCGCCGCTGGCATCTGCCTCGGCTGCGCCGTCGTCTCCGGCCGTCAACCAGTGCAACGGCACCGACAACGTCGGAGGTCAGGCAGTGGTGTGCGACATCACCATCGTCAACGACTACGATCTGACCGCCGGCACAACGAGTTCGACCGTCACGACGAAAGCTTGCCGCGGTTCCGCTGGCGCTCCGCCCACACTCACGTGTGAAGACTTGACAGTGACCTATCCGACGCTGACGACATCTGCCACGCAGTGCAATGGCTCGGGTAACGGTGCCGGTGCAAACGTCATCTGCAACGTCAACATCGTGAACAACATCACCGGACCCTTCACTGCAACAGCGGCCACCGTGAACCAGTGCTTCGAGTCCGGCACCGGCGGTGGCACACAGCCGACCGTTGACTGCGACCCGCTCCAGAATACGAATCTCGCCACAGCCACCATCGTGCAGTGCAACCAATCCGGAAATGGTGGTGGCGGTACCGACCGGGTGAACTGCACCGTCGGAGCCTCAACCGAGACGTCCGCACTTCCGGTCACGGTCAACCAGTGTGTCGGCTCCGCCGGCGGCGGCGGCGCGACCGTGGACTGCTCCACCCGCCTGACCAACAATGTTATCCCCGCGGCCCTCATCTCCACGCCGGTACCGTCGGCGACCGCCGCACCGATCGTCAAGGCAGCTCCAGAGCTCGCCGAGACCGGGTTCAGCTCCGCACCGATCCTCATCTCGACCGCCTCTGTTCTGCTGCTCGGTGGCCTCGTGGTGCTCATCGTGCTCCGGCGCCAAACTCGCCGCCTCGCACGACAGGACTAGCTGAACGGCCGCTAACGATCCGTCAGCAACGCGCCGACAACCCTCAGGGGTTGTCGGCGTGTTTTCGTTGATGGTCGGTTATAGTCCGACATTGACGGTGTCGAAGCCGAACTCGTCATACAGCTTCGTGACGAACGCTGCGGCATCGTGTGGTCAGACGCCGTCACCAAGGCACGACGACCCTGCGAAGTAGTCTCTAGGACCTTCAATCCAGTGTCTATGTGTAATTTCCCGAGTTTGAGCGTTGGATTTTTGACGCAGTGAGCCGCCGTGCAATGGTCAGTGCGAACGGATGAAGGTTCCTCGCAGAAAGACATACCCACGGTGGCTCTAGATCAATCTGAAGCCCGCGCTGCACGAGGGATCATCACCATGGATGAGCTGTCGGAGATCTGCGCGCTGGCGTCAGAACAACTACAGGCGAGGATCTCGGATCGAGTTCACGGCCGGCGTGTCCGTTCCCCCTGTTCCAGAAGAAGGGGGCATCACGGTCGTCCTTACGCCGTGAAGCCGGGTGGCCCGGCCTGCTCAGGCGAATGGCCCAGGTTCAGCCCGGCAGGCCAGACGCTGCCCAGTAAAACTGGTCCTCTTCGTGGAGCTCAACTGGAGGCGCGAACGCATCAAAAAAAAGTCGCTCCTTCCATTCGTCCGTTGTCGATTCCCCGATGCGGCGTGGCCGTAGTCAGCCGAGACGGGCTCGTCATTCGTCACGCCGGGTGCCCGATTCGGCCAGGTGCCCGGTCGTCTGGCTAGGCCTCACCCACCCGGCGGGTGGAGTCCTTGGCAGTGGGCTTTCACTGTTGTGCGGTTCTCAGCGCTCACCATCCAGGTGTACTGCTCGAGCTTCTCGATGAAGCCGTGCAAGATGTCGGCGCTGGTCGGGTCTTCCTCGTCGACCTCGTCATGCCCATCCGGCGCAGTGTTGTGTTGCTGCGCCCAGCCGTACGGCTGACAGATCAACGCCAAGGCACCCGAGGGGCCTGTCGTAAGAGCTTGTTGCGCTCTCGATACCATTGACTCATGGTCGATTTGCCGGTTCATCCCACGCAAGATCTCGTTACCGATTCGGTGTTCGCCGGGGGTCGGGCCGAAACTCTTCGATATCACGAAGATCTTTACGCGTCGACGCCGTTAGGGACCGCCGGTTCGTGGCTTTTGGGGCCGGATCGATTGGTCTTGAAGGCCATAGACCTGTCCGGCGGTGTCGGCCCAATCCTGGCATTTGACCTGGGCGCCGGCATTGGCCGTCACACGATCCCCATGGCTCGGGGACTTGCTGCCGGGTCTCGTGTTGTTGCTGTCGATGTGATTCCTTCAGCGATTCGCCGCCTCGAAGTCAATTGTGCCGAGGCGGGTGTTTCCGACTCGGTGACGCCGATCGTGCGCGATCTTGAGGAGTTCGAGTTCGACGTCAGCATGGCGGTGGGTCTCATCGTGGGTTTCTCTGCGGTGGAACATGTAAGCAGCGCTACGGCCATGCGCGGCCTGCTCTCCCGGTGTGCTGCGGCCACCGCACCAAGCGGTCTGATTGCCCTGGGCATTTTTGCAGACCGGATCGAGGAGCTCGCGGACGGAACTGTTCGGAGGGCGCTCGTTGAATTCGAGCTCGACTCCAAGGAGGTGCGCACCATGCTTGATGAAGTCTTCTCGTCATGGATCGTCGAATACGCCGACATCGGCGCGAATCACGTCTCTGAGGAACGCGATGGAATCCCGTACGAGTTGAGATCGACACTCATCCAGTTCATCGGCCGACGACCCGGCTGATGATCTCGTGTACCGCGGGTGAACGCGAGCATCGTCGCGATCGGTAACGAGCGACACGGAGCAATCACAGCACACCGCCACAAAGCGCTGAACTCCACAACGCCGATGGAGGTGCCGCCAGTTATCAGGTGGGTATCCCAGTCGACACGTGCACCCGAACCTCCATGCAGGTTCTCCCGTGACGGTTGTCAGTGTGAACGACGTCCGAAGATGAAACTGGCTGGCCATCTGAACCGCTTGAACCCCCAGGAACGATCATTTCCGGCAGGCGTCTTGCGCAACCAACGGCTGAGTGATTTCGGCAACGTTCTGGCGGCGCAATGACACGGAGCACAGTGTTTTAGGAGGTTGTCTCGCCGTAAAACTTCTTCGACGAGTTCCAGCAAGGGCTCCTGAGGCAGTCCCCAGGCCACATTCATTCATGTCGGGTAACCGGAATGCCCGGGCGAGCGCGCAGACAACTCCGCTGGACTTTCGCGGTGCCCACCGCCGCCGTGTGACCGGTCATCGAGGGCGCTCTTCCTCGTCGCGCCGGTGATGCCTTGTCACTGCTGTTTTCCGAGGAGGAGCCGGTTGAACGCCCATCCGGCTCCTGTGATGAGTAGGACCGCGCCCACCATGGAGAGCAACTGTGCGGGGGTGTGCAAGATGCCCAGGGCTACGATCAACGTCGATGCCCCCGCCGGGGGGTGAGGCAACTTCAGAAGGCTCAATGCCGCCGTCGTGATCCCCACAGCCAGCGCGCCCGCTATGACGTAGGACACGGTGAGGCCACCCACCGGCGCCGACGGATGCCCGGACAGGCCCAAACCGGTGTAGCAGACGAGGCCGGCAGCGATACCAACGAGGTGTCCAACGATCGTATTCAGGGGCCGGGACGCGGGCTGCTTTGGTGATTCGAAGAAGAGCATCACCGTGGGACCCAGGCTGGGGAACAACCACGGCTGCTTGAGGAGAAGCCCCACGACCCCGGTCATGGCGAGGGTCAGAACCGCGAGCACCGCCGCATACACGGCGCCGCCCCCACGACGCTGCTGCGCCTCCTCCAGAGGGCCGTGACCAGTCAGCTGAATCATTGGGCGACGATCAACGCTTGGGGCGCGGCTTGTTTCATCCGGGTCGTCAGCCAACCGAGCTGCACTTTCACCTGGCTCTCGCACTCGGACACCACCTGGATGAGCTGTTCATCACGCAGCCCCAGGGCTGCCTGCTTGATCATCATCCATGTCACATCGACCAGATTCGCCAGAAGGTAGAGATCCTGTAGGTCGCGGAGAAGCCCCAGCGGGCCAGATCGTGTCTCCGACATCTCCTCCGCATGCAACCGTTCCGGCTCGTCGTCGGGTCGCTCCCCATACCGTTCGATGACGGTTGCCAGGGCCTGTTCGTGCTGATCGCATTGCTTCGCCAGGGTTTGACAGAGATGGTAGATGTCCGGCTCCGCACCGTGCCCTTCTGCGACCTGCCGATACGACGACGCCAACGCCCGCTCCGCCTTCTCCAAGAGCCCCAAATAAACCGGCAACATCATGACAGCGCCTCCGCCCGGTCCGCCGTCCAGGCGTCCCGGTCCACGACGCTGGACGCCTCCCCGTCAGCACCCCCAACGGTCGGAGGTACAGTACCGGGGGTGAAAGGCCGAGACGCCGTTGTTGTGGGCGCCTCTGACGGGCCGACCGCGTCGGCTACTTTCTCGATCCGCACGGCCGCGGTTTTGAACAACGGCTGCTTCGAGACCGGATCCCACTCCGTGATCGTCAGTTCGTTCGCCGCCGACAGGCGCCCGTTCGACACCTGCGTGGAGGCGTCGAAGTAGCCGTAATGGAACGGGGCGAACACAGTCCCCTCACGCACGTCTCCAACACGCACTGGGACAACGATCTCGCCGCGCGGCGACGTGACGCGGGCGATGTCCCCCTCCACAAGGCCAAGCGTCTCAGCGTCAGTGCGCGACACCTCGACCCACGCCGTTGGTGCTGCCCGGTTCAACGGCCACGATCTGGCGGTCTTGGTGCGCGTATGGAAATGGTAGGCGGTGCGGCCGGTGGTGTAACGGTAGGGGTAATCGCTGCTCGGCTCCTCGTGCGGCGGCGCATAATCTGCGCACTTGAAGACCGCCTTCCCATGGGTCTCCAAGGCGCGGAACGCCTGCTCGCCGACGCTGGCGCCTGTGAGGAGATCGTGGCCGAAACTCTCGCAGCAATCAGGTTCGGTCGGGAAGACACCTTCGCCGTACAGCCGTGTCACGCCGTCCGGGTTCTCGTCATTGCAGGGCCACGGGATCCCGCTGCCGCCGCGGAGCTTGTCGTAGCTGATGCCGGTGTAATCGCACGGCCTTCCCCGGGAGCATTCCTGCCAAGCCCGGTAGGCGTCCTCCGGTCCATCCCAACCAAGCAGCGGCGAGCCGTCGTTTTTCGTGAAACCCATCCGCCGGGCGTAATCGAGGAAGATGTCCAGGTCCGAGCGTGCATTACCGGGTGGTTCCACCGCCTTGTCCGACAGGTGCACTATCCGGTTGACATTCGTGAACGTTCCCGTTTTCTCCCCCCAGCCGGCGGCCGGGAGAACCACGTCGGCATATTGGGCGGTTTCGGTGAGGTAGAGGTCTTGGACGACGAGAAAGACACTGTCCCGATCGAGGATTTCGCGGATGCGTTCCAGCTGCGGCATCGATACCGCCGGATTCGTCGCCGACACCCAGAGAAACTCGATACTGCCCTGCTCGACATAGCGGAAGATCTGCATCGCATGGGTCGGCGGTGCCCAGTGCGGGATCATGTCGACGTCGACTCCCCACAACTCCGCGAGTTGCTTCACGTGCTCCGGGTTCTCCCAGTTGCGGAACCCGGGGAGGTCACCGTCGGCTCCGCATTCCCGGTTGTTCTGCGCGGTCGGCTGCCCATTCATCTGCAGGATCCCGGCACCGGGCTTGCCGATCATCCCTCGCAAGAGGTGCATGTTGTTCACCTGACACGACGCCGCCGTCGCCTGGGCGGACTGGTAGAAACCCTGCAAAATCGTCGAGAGAACCCGCTCGGATTCGCCGAAGATCCGTGCCGCGTGGCGGACGTCGGCCGCGTCGACGCCGCACGTCTCCGCCACTTTCTCCGGAGTCCACGGGTCAACGACTGCACGAAGTTCGTCGACTCCGACCGCGTGCTCCTGCACCCAGGCCTCGTCAATCCATCCATTGACGAACAGTTCCCGGATGAGCCCGTTCATGAGGGCTTGATTCGTGCCGGGCCGCACCGGCAGGTGCACATCAGCGACCTTGGCGACCTCCGTCAGGCGCGGGTCCACGCAGACGATGAACGGCCGGTCCGGGCCGGCGATCCGGTCAAGAATTCGGGACCAGAGCACGGTTTGAGTTTCGGCCATGTTGTGTCCGTACAAGAACACGGCATCACAGTCGTCGATGTCGAGGTAACTGCCCGGCTGCCCGTCAGACCCGAAGGTTTCCTTCATAGCCGCCGCCGCCGTCGCTGTACACAGGCGCGTATTCCCATCCATGTGCGGTGTCCCGATGCCGGCCTTCCCGAGGACGGCCAGCGCGTAATACTCCTCCAGGAAGAGTTGCCCGCTGGTGTAGAAGCCGTGACTGAGAGGGCCCTTCCCCGCAAGCAGCGTTTTGCTGCGTTCCACGATGCGAGACATGGCCGTGTCCCAGTCCGTCTCGACCAACTCACCTGCGATACGGATCATGGGACGCATGAGGCGCTCCTGGCTCGTCATTCCGGGGATACTCCCGAACAGACCCTTCGGGCCCAACCGACCGTGGTTCACCCGGTCAACGGCACGACCCCGAATCCCGACCATCCGGTCGTCCTTGACGGCGATATCGCACGCACAGCCGTTGCTGCACAGCACGCAGGCGGACTGCACCCACCGGTCGACGTCTCCCTCTGCGATGCCGTCGGCGAGTTTCTGATCCACCCGCACCGGCCAATGTTCACCGCGGCTGAAGGGGGTGCGTTCCCCCCAGATGTCGGCAATCCTGTCCGTCATGAGACCACCCTGTCCTCGAAGTGCGCGAATGCCCATGATCGTACTCCCGAGCACAGCCTGACGTCTCAGGATTGGGCACCACGGAACCTCTGACCGTGCACCCTATGTCTCGCGGGACGAAGTGTCTGGACCACAGATTTGAGATTTTCCTAAAAGCCAGAATCGGCCGACGCGTCCGTCGCCTGATGGGCGCGGCAGGTACCACCGAAGCCGACGCCGGCGCCGACGCCCAGCTCGACCTCTCCCCCGCGTCGAAGAACCGCTGGACGGTTCCAAGACGGGCCCCGCGTCACCGGGCTGCTCGAGCTGCTTTCGCACCCGAGAACGGGAGCCGACAGACAGCAGTCGGCGTTCCGCAACCGCGGACTCCGCGTTCGCCGTGACGGACGCCGCATTCTGACGTAGACGGTTGGCGCGCCAATGGCGTAGCCGATTGGCGCGCCAACCCGAATTACTTGAGGATGCGAATGAGCTTCTTGTTGGCGAACTCCGCGATGCCGAAGCGTCCCAGCTCGCGGCCGAAGCCGGACCTCTTCACGCCGCCAAAGGGAAGCTCCGGGCTATCAAGGAGCGAGCCGTTGATGAAGACCATCCCAGCCTCGATCAGATCGGCGACGCGCAGGGCCTGCTCCGCATCCGTCGTGAAGAGGTAAGAACCCAGGCCATAGGGGATGTCGTTGGCCACCTGCACCGCCTCGGCCTCGCTCTCCACGCGGTAGATGGCCGCCACAGGGCCGAAGAACTCTTCCCGGTAGGCGTCACTCTGCGGGGATACACCGGTGAGCACCGACGGGGAGAAGAAGGCGCCGTCGCGGCGCCCGTGCAGGACAACCGTCGCCCCCTGCGTCTCGGCGCGCTGGAGCTGCTCCTCGAGTTTCTCAGCAGCGCCGAGCGACGAGAGCGGGCCCAGCGTCGTCTCCGACGACGTGGGGTCTGCGGGCAGATTGCCGCCGAACTTCGCTGTGAAGAGTTCCACGAATGCGTCGAACAGGCCATCGATCACGATGAAGCGCTTGGCTGCGTTGCAGGCCTGGCCGGAATTGTCCAGGCGAGCGGCGACGGCCGCATCGACGGCTTCCTCGAGGTTGTCGGTGCTAAGCAGGATGAACGGGTCTGATCCGCCCAGTTCGAGAACGACCTTCTTGAGGTTGCGGCCGGCGACCTCAGCGACCGCCGCCCCGGCACCCTCCGAACCGGTCAGCGAAACGCCGCACACGCGGGGATCCGCGATGATGTCTGTGATCTGGGCGTTCGACGCATAGAGGTTGCGGTATGCACCCGCGGGGAAGCCGGCATCCGCGAAGATCTGCTCGATGGCGGCGGCGGATTCGGGGCACTGCGAGGCGTGCTTGAGCAGGATCGTGTTGCCGAGCACGAGGTTCGGGCCGGCGAAGCGGGCGACCTGGTAGTACGGGAAGTTCCATGGCATGATTCCGAGAAGCACGCCCAGGGAGGTGTTGCGCATGAACGCCGAACCCTCACCGCCGAGCAGCTCGATCGGTTCGTCGGCAAGGAAGGCCTCGCCGTGGGTGGCGTAGTACCCGTAGATGTCCGCTGAGAAGTCGACCTCGCCCAGGGCCTGCTCGAGGGGCTTGCCCATCTCCCGCACGATGAGGTTGGCCAGGTGCTCCCGGCGCTCGGAGTGCAGCTCCGCAACACGCTGCATGAGGGCTGCTCGTTCGGCCACCGAGGTGCGGCGAGAGAACTCACTGTGGGCACGATCTGCGGCCCCGATGGCGTCGGTCACCTCAGCGTCCGTTGCCAGGGCAAAGCTTTGTCCGCTGGCCCCGGTGGCGGGGTTCGTGACTGCATATTTGTTCATGATCTCTCCACACGTTTCTTCGCTGATGCCGATCGAGAATGGGGCCAGTAGTGCACAAGCAGCGCCACGCTCGTGTCATTACAGTCTGCCGCAGTCAGGGCTTGGGGGAAACCATTTGCGTGCACTCATCTCCTGAGGTGTCAGAAACTGAGCGCGACCTCACCCGATGTCCGTCACTTACGAGATGCCTCTCACCACACCATGCCTGTGTCAAATGACGGGCATTGAGAACGAACACAGCGATAGCCCGAGTTCCCGTGCAGACGCACCGCATGTTTTTTCCTCAGGGTCCCCGGAGCTAACTGAAAAAAGGAAAAAATGGAGCCTTCCGTAAACGGAAATGACTGATGAAAGACATTCTCGCCAGGGAATATACGTATTATTCAGCCGGCCCTTGGTCGTGTCCGAGCTGGATGGCCAGTTCGCTCAGAGTGCGGGCCGTGTAGTCCGGTGCCGCGAAGTAGCGGGGGTAAGTCTCGTTGGCACGGTTCAACCATCCAGTCCGCAGGCCGGCCTGGGCTGCACCGTGAATATCCCAGGGATGGACGGCAATCAAAAGGATGTCGGCCGGTTGGACCCCACAGGCAACCGCGGCGTAGTCGTAAGCGGCCCGGACCGGTTTCCATGCGGGGGCGTCCTCCACCGTGAGTAAGGCTTCGAATTCGCTGTGGAGTTGCGCCCTGGTCAGCAAAGTTCGGGCCACCTCCGAGGACCCGTTGGAGAGGGTCACGAGGCGCACTCCCGCACGTTTCAGCGCGTGGATGCCGTCCGCGATGTCCGGGTGCAGGTTCAACGCTGCGAAGCCGTCCATGATGTGGTTCACGGCATCGTCGAGGCTCCGGGTCAGGGCGACGTCGCGGAGCATCTCCCGCAAGAGGTGGGAGCCGATCACCGAGAATTTCGAGGTTCCACCGGCGGCGGCGAGGGCGAATCCGTCCCTGAGCAGCGCGGCGAACCAGGCCCGAGCGAGGTAGGCCGGGGCGCCGACCTCGGCGAAACGGGCTTTCATGGGAGACATGTCCGAGAGGGTTTCGTTGACATCGAAAACGATCACTGACGGCGGACGATTGTTCATAGCAGAGTCCTCTGAGGTTGAAGCATGTGATGAAGCATTACGCGTGGAGCTGTTCGATGGCTTTGAAGTAGGCCTCACTATAGGTGGGAAATTGCGCCACAGAATCCCGGAGCTGGGCCAGGGCAATATGCACTCGGATGGCCTGTGCGGCTTGGTGGATCCACTCGCTGGCCCTTGGGCCTTCAGTTCAGGCGCCGAGGAGCAGGTCGCTGTCGGCGTCCGAGGATGGTGTCGGCCACGATGCGGCCCTGGTACATACCGACGTGGGTGAATGTCATGATCGCGTTTACATCGCCGATAGCCCAGATGCCGGGCGCGGCGCGGCACGACTCGTCGACCAGGGTTGCTCCGCGCTCGTCGAGGGTGACCCCAGCGCTTTCCAGCCCGAGCCCGTCGGTTCGGGGACGACGGCCGGTGCCCGGTTCCACCCCCCGCGCGCCGCCGCCGAGGATCACCGCTTGGCCCGGGATCTCCAGCAGATTCGTGGCTCGAAGGAGAGTCTTGGACGGAATGCATGCCCAGTAGGCGCATTCGCCGCCGATCAACTCGGCCTCCACCGCAGCCAGGCGTTTGCCGCCCTTCACCAATCGGTCTGCGGATATCTCGGACAGTCGGCATTCTTATGATGAGTCCTGTTCCCCCCGGTTTGGGAGCTGTTCTTCCGTGGCCGGCGCGCTCGGTATTGTGGTCGTGGTGTCTGCAAGCTTTCGGTAGACGACCAGGCTGTATACAGCATTGAAGCTAAGAAAAAGCGCGTACGCGAGCATCCACCACGCTCCCACGAATGCGGAATACACCCCGTAGGCGAGAGCTACGGGAAGTAAGACACTATTGGCGATCAGAAAAATTCTCCGAAGCCGGAGCTGCTTGGCCAGATCAGGTCTCACGTCTGGCGGCCAGGGCTCGCTCCAGTCACGCCGGAGCAACCAAACAGAACCGACCGAGATGAGGAGGGTGGCAGGCACGAGAACGAGAGCGCCAGGAATGCTCAACGGCGGATAAGCAATCATCACTCCTCCGCCAATGCCGAGAAGCACACCTAAAATTATCGCGGTACTACCCGCCGTTCTCGGCATGACCTTTCGTAGCAACCTCATCAACCGCACCCACGTCCTCGTCGGTAGCCCCTACTTCAGCATCGCCCATTATCCCTGCAATCGCTTGACCCCGGTTCACTACTTACGCTCACCTTTCTCGTAGCCAGCGGTGGCGAGGCTGATTCCACGGGTTTGTGAATCGCGACGATGATGGCCGTTTTTTGGCGCTACTGGCTCGAGCCGCGTTCTCGAAAGATCTGGGATCCGAAACGAGAATCTCGTGACACACATTCATGCTGTGCCCCGATGGAGACGGCCCCGTCCCGCACCGTCAGCCGATGCCCTTCCACTTCGCGTGCTCGGGGTGTTGATCTTTGCGGGAGGCATCACGTTGGCTCTCTGGATGAGCCTGGCACGTCGAATTGTTGTCCGTCCAGTTCGTGCCCGTAAACCGAACCCTTAGCGGGTCAGTTTCGCTCGGGCGTGCAGGACGACCTGACACGACAAGGCCGGGATGAATCGTGGCTCCTACCAAGGCGGAGAGGGACTCAGCGTGGGGAGCTCGATGGTGCGGTTGTAGCGGATGAGGTTGAGTCGATGAAGGTTCCGGCCTTGCGACTGCACGCCAGCGAGCTCACCGAGTCCGGTTTTCGCGGCCAAAGCTATCGCCAGCACCAGGCCTGCGGCCGACACGAGATTCGTGTCGTCAAAGGTCGCAGACAACGACGTGGATCAATAGAAAAGTTGCATCTAAGAGATGTCCTCTTGATTGGTGAATAGTTATGGTGGTAAACACTATTTACCCTGATCAAAAGTGCATTCTCTGCTTAACGTGCCGCTATTCTCTCAACTCGACCGGTAAATCGAGGCTGAGCGGCCTGGGCGCCCCTGCTCGGGTGGGCATCCGGCAGAGCAGGGGTGCACAGGAGGTGATGGCGGTTGTCCCGCCTTGCTTCTTACTACTCGAGCAACTTGCCGGCCTGGGTGACGTCTTCCATGAGTGCCGCGATCTCGGCTCGCACCGGCGGGATCTGCTCGTGCGCGATCGAGCCGTCGACTGACCACACCAGGTTCACCTGCAGGGCGGGGTCCATGTCAGGGAAGTCACTGCGGTTGTGAGCACCGCGGCTTTCCCGACGCTCCAGAGCGCAGGCGAGGGTTGCTCGCGCGGCCATGAGGGAGGCGCGCAGGTCGAAGGCATGCGCGAGGCCGGAGAAGCCCGCGACATCCGGATGCACTCCGATGCGGCCCTGGCGATCGTCGAGGTCGTCCAACTGGCGCAGCCCTTCCAGCAGCCCCGCCTCGTCGCGCACCACTCCGCCGAAGTCCGTCATGGTGTTGCGGATGTCGCGCTGCAACGCCCGCACATTCTCCTGCCCGTCCGAGGCAAGAGTGTCGGTCACCTCACGCTCGGCCGCGTCGACCGCGTCCTGTGATCGATTCTGGGAGCTGATCCCCGCGCTGTACTCGGCCGCAGCCTGACCGACAATCCGGCCGAAGACGAGCAGCTCGATGAGCGAGTTGCCGCCGAGCCGATTGGCCCCGTGTAGCCCGCTGGATGCCTCGCCGATGGCGTACATCCCGACGACATCGGTGGAGTGGTCATCCGGTCGCACCCACACGCCGCCCATGGAGTAGTGCGCGGTCGGGGCGATCTCGATGGCGGTAGTGGTGACGTCTAGTACCTGCAATTCCAGCATGGTTTGGTAGACGCGGGGCAGGCGCGTCATGATCGTCTCGCGGGGCAGGTGGGAAATGTCGAGCAGCACGCCGCCCTTCGCGGTGCCGCGCCCCTCCTTGATCTCGGTGTACGCGGCAAGGGCGACCCTGTCACGGGTGGACAATTCCATGCGCTCGGGGTCGTAGTTGGCCATGAACCGCTCGCCGAGTGCGTTCCGCAGAACCCCGCCCTCGCCCCTGGCGGCCTCGCTGATCAGGGTGCCTGCGGCATTCTCTGGTTCGAGAATTCCACTCGGGTGGAACTGAACCAGCTCGGCGTCGCGCAGCCGGCCGCCGGCATCCACCGCCAACTTGAAGGAGTCGCCCGTGTTCTCGTCCCGGCGGCTGGACGTACGACGCCAGATGCGGTTGTGTCCGCCAGCAGCAATGATGACTGCGTCGGCGATGATCGTCACCCGGCTGCCGTTGCGCAGGTCGAAGCCATAGGCGCCGAACACCACGTTGTCACGCACCAGGATGCGGGTGATGTACACCGAATCCAGGATGGGCACCTCAAGCTGGGCGGCCCGGGCGACCAGGGTACGTTGAATCTCGAGACCCGTATAGTCCCCCGCGAAAGCGGTGCGACGGTACTTATGGGCGCCGAAATAACGCTGGCTGATACGCCCGTCACTCTCGCGCGCGAACGGCATGCCCCAGCGCTCGAGGTCCTGGATGCCGCGGCCAGCGTTCTTCGTCACAATCTCGGCCGTGTGTGGATTGGCGAGAAAGTAGCTCTCCTGGATGGTGTCTGCTGCGTGCTGCTGCCAGCTGTCTTCGGAATCCATCGTGGCCAGGGCTGCGTTGATCCCGCCCGCTGCCAGCGACGTGTGTGCGTCGTTCTTGGGGCGCTTACCGACGGCAAGAACGTCAACTCCGCGCTCGGACAGCTCGATCGCGGCCCGCAGGCCCGAACCTCCGGTGCCGATGACGAGCACGGAGGTCGAAATACGGCGACCGGTGACGGTGTCGTTTGGCATGAGAGGCCTTCCCGGGGCAACAATACGAAGCCATGCCGAACGCGGCTGGCTCCGCCACGTTAGCTCGCGTTGCTGGGCTTTTGCCCCGATCACGCGGGGTGTCAGCCGCGTGCGCCGAGCATCTTCCATATCAGCGTGATCTCGATTGACAGGGCCTTCACGATGCTGTCTGCGAGGTCGAGAACCGCGCGATTCGTGCTTCGCCCGACAATCGCCTCGGCCGTGTCGACGCCGCCTTCGTGGTGGGCGATCATAAACGCGAGGAAGAGCCGCTCGACCTCCACCCCCCTGCCGGCTGGAGAGTTCCAGGAGCTGCTCACGGCTCGCAAGCCCTGGCGTCGTCGACCCGGCGCGTGGGTGGGGCCGGCGGCGTGACCGCGATTGCACACGCCGAACAAGGTAACGGGGGGACCTACGTGGATCTGGCCGTCTTGCTGGGCTTGGTGGCGTTGGCGTTAGTGGACTCGACCAGTTTCGGAACGCTGGTCATGCCGCTGGTCCTGCTGGTCCAGCCCCGGGGACGGGCGGGTCGCATTGGCCTCTATCTGGCCACGATCGGGGTGTTCTACCTTCTGCTGGGACTGGCGCTGCTCGGCGGTGCCACCTGGGCGCGCACTGCACTGTCCGGGGCCGGCGATGCACTCTCAAGCACGCCAGCGTCCGTCGTCCAGGCCGTGGTCGGGGTCGGCCTGTTCGCGCTCAGCTTCCGATACGACGCCAAGCCGATCGCTCACCGCAGGACCACCCGCGGTGGGCGCGCAACCCAACTGGAACGCTGGCGCGAGGCCGCCTTGGGCGAGCACGCCACGGCTGGTGCGTTGATAACTTCAACACTTGGTACCGAGATGGTGGAGGCGGCATCGATGCTGCCCGACCTGGCTGCAATTGGAATCATCACGACCGCGAACGTGTCGTTCACGAGCAGAGCGGCCATCCTGACCGGATACGTCCTGGTCATGCTGGCCCCCGACCTTGTGCTGCTGGTAGCAGGGCGCCGGCTCGAACCGCCGCTGACCCGGATGCGGGTCTGGGTAGCGCGTCGCACCGCTGGGCACTGGGCTGGGTCATCGGGATCATCGGGTTCCTGCTGGTATTGGATGCCGTCCGAGTGCTGGGGGAACGCGGCGTCCTCGGCGGTTGAACCCTCCAACTGGGGCTGAACCCGTGAAGCAACACGGCAACCCGAACACCCCGGCCAGAGCACATCAAGCCACACGCGAACGAAAGCACAGAGTCACACGTCCGGTAGGGGATCGGCATGCAACCCTCGAACGCTTTAGTCCGAAGTGGTCGCCTCAGGTCGTTTCAATCCGACGAACGGGCCCATGGCACGGGCGTAGTCATCCCTGCTCCCCGCCATCACCACCGTCAAGCCGAATGAGGCCAACGGGAGTTAGGCGGCTAGTTTGACCTCGGTATTGTCGGCGGGTTTGTTGATCCAAGCGGCGTCGGAAACGACGAGGATCTGCGGCATTTGATCGGTGCTGAATCGTTCCGGGTTGCGTGCGCGGGCTAATGCCAGTGTGGCCGCCACCCAAGTCCTCCTCATGTCTTGTTGAAATTGAATCTGGGCGATAACGGTTCGATTCTTTACATCGCTATCTCGCGCTTTCGGATGCGTCGACGGCATGGATGATGAGCGTCACGATTTGGCCCGCGTAGGGACTCCATGTGCCGGTTTAGTCACCCGATACAACACGGGACGTTAGAGCTCTACACCGTCGATGATCAGGGTTGCTATCGACTCCTCGTGGCCAGCACGAATTCCTCTCAGCGGCGTTGACAAGGCGGTCCCAGTCATCGTTTAGAGACTGCCGCCAGGGACGTTGCTGTAGCCGGGTTAATGGAACCGCTAATCATTCTCGTATTTGCCACAAGTTCTTCGGATCGTTGAAGCAGGCACCGTGGCCCAGCTATTGCCTCTAACCACAGCGAGCCGTCAATCGCGTTGCACCAGCAACCCGGAAGGCGGCTGACTCCACACAATCGGCTTTACTCAGAATCGTCGGGGTTCTTTCCATAGCGTCCAGATCGGAGGCTACGGAATCTCGCCACGGCAAACACGCCAGCCAGCAGGCACATAACAGCGAAGAAGATCGCCCCTCCGGGATTCTTCCCATCCGACGCAACGGACACCGCGCCGATGGTCGAAATGATGACACCGATCGGAGCCAACGCCATGGCGATTGTCACGAGGACGAGTTGGAACAGCCGGTCACGAGCAGACGGCTTTGTAACATCAAAGTTCACGGCATTCCCAATCTGGACTTGATCGGCGGAAGGTGCCGGCCGCGAGATGCGGTGCGCCCCACTATACGGTTTTGCCACAATTTCCTGTCCTCGACAACACCTACAGAGCTCAAGGTGCTGCACGCACGACGTGCACGCGCCAGTTCCGGCACACGTCTGTTACAAGACATTAGGTGGCCATAAATTGAGGCAGCGTGGCCAACACCGCTCCCAAGGGAGCCATCCGACGTGACCCTCTGCTCTGAAGTATCGGTTTCAGCGGTTGATACATCGCCTTCTGGTTTTTCTTGGCGGCTCGGGCATACCGCAACATGAGGAGCCCGGCCGTAAGCACCAGAAGCGTACTCAAGACAATAAGAGCAATATTCGCCGTGTTGAAACCCGAAGACACCCCGATCAAAATTTGCCCCAGTGCGGTGAACGTCGGGCCCAGGATCGAAAGTACACCGATCCAGAGCAGCACTTTTTTTGGCTTGTCTTCATCTGAATTAGTCGTCACGTCAAAGAGTGTGACAGCACTCTGATGTTCCTGGAAAGTTTTTTAGTCACACAGGGGTAGACGATCAGCCGACCGCGCAATGCGCCGTGACCGACGTTTGGGCAATCGAACGTGCGGCGGGCATGTGGCGGCTTACTGGCGGCGTTGTGACGTTGTGCTGGCGGAGACCGCATGCCACTATTCAAGCCATGAACATAACGCGCATCGTGCAGCTAAGGCAGGAACAGGGGTGTACCCAAGAAAGGCTGGCGGTCGAAGCAGGCCTCGGAATAAGAACCATCCAACGCCTTGAAGCCGGCCAGGATGCGAGCCTCGAGACTCTGTCTTTAATCGCTGGCGCCTTGCGAGTTTCTGTGCGCGGCCTCTTTGCCGAGATCAATGATTCATCGCTTCGTGACCGGGTCGAGTCTTGGGAATCCCGAGCCGAAGAACAGCAAGCGGCCCGTGAACGCATTGAGAAGGCGTGGCGCTGGCTCTATATCGGAATCGGTGTCGTCCTCACCCTCGCGACTATCACTGTGCCCACGTACGGTGTCACCGTGTTCCTCGCCTATTGGATAGGCGGCTACATGATTCTGGTCTCCGTGAGCAGAATTTACCTTGAACCGCGGCTACAAAAGGACTACCCGCTCTCCAGAAACAGACAGCAGATCCGAGCACGACGAAAATCAGCCACAGGCTCCTGGCGAATTAGCGAAATCGTCACTGAAAAAACGCGAGCCGCGCCAACTCGGCCGTAATAGGGCCTCTCAATAAAGGTTCCTCTGTCAAGACGGGGCCCGTATCCCATCACTGCGGGCCACAAATCGCGGGCGCAACGGGTAGACGTTTGGCGCACGCGATTACATCATGAACTAATGACGTGGTGGCGAAGACTTTCGATGGGCCGACGAATACTCCTTGCCGTTCTTCTCACCTCCATGGTGGGTCTCATCGGCTCGCTCGTTTGGGATTATCCGATGTTCCCGTTTTTCTTGATCGGATTTGCGGCCAGCATCATCAACTTTATTTGGTCGGCGAAATACGCTTTGGGCGCTCCCGTCCCCGGCTGCCCAGTCCTTTCAGCCCCACGGGATGAAACTTCGGGTCAGGGAGCTGATGGCGGACACGAGCAGTGACAGACAAACACGCCCGCGCCAGCACCCAGTTGAGGAGATACGCTGACTCTGGTCACTTGGGCGGAGGGTCCCGGTCGAAGGAGCAACTCGTGAGCGAATCCCATAGGTGCGGCCGAGGACGCGTAGCCGGCCTCGCAAGTACCGTTCTGATATCCGCGCTCTTCCTCTGGTGCCTCATACAAATTTCTCTCGGCGCAGCTCGAGCGGGAGATCCACAACATTTCATCATCGGGCTCATCGTCACCGGTGTACTCCTCGGCTTACGAGGTCTCGCCTTCGGGATCATCCATCAAGACACGATGCGACGACGACGAGAACGAGGACGAGGACGCGAAGATCCAACCCGGCGGGGCACGGATTAGGTCAACGTGCTTTTTCTGTTGTTCGCGCTCAAGGTCGGCTCGAAGCTGGCTAACTTCGCCCTTGACGCCCTTCAGTCGCCGCAGCGTGACGATTAGGAAAACGACGACGACCACTGTCGGAGCGGAGAGGAGAAGCAGTCCAAGGATCTGCAAGGACGGGTTCATCGTTGTGCTTCTTTCCGTAACACGTTGCGTTCGATGCGGATCAGATTCTGACGTTTCAGTTGAGCCACGGTCAACGCACCCACTTGCGATAACCACCGTGCGGTAAGCGTCTGCTGTCGACAGCATCAC
>NZ_JADOUX010000024.1:0-41859 GCF_015751745.1 Cryobacterium sp. CAN_C2 | reverse complement strand
TGGCTGGACATGGTGATGATTCCTGATTCTCGCCCTACGTCAAATGGCGAACTTGCTGTTAGGTACTGGCCTCACTCGACCTTGACACGTAGGGCATGGCTGGAACAATCTTTCTTCGGTTCCTGCCGGCGGGCGTTAGATACGACTGCACCACCATGACCGATTTCCCCGTCTGCAATCCTGACTATTCGCGAAATCATGACACCTCGATGCCACGACTCGTGCATCTCTACAATCACCAGCAAAACGATTTCTACCACGACCCACCACCCATGTACTTGGAATGACGCAGAGGACATTCCTTGTAGAAGGGGCGGGTGCTCGGATGGCCGCCCGCCCTTCGGTTATTCAGCCCTGGGTGGCAAGTTTGGCCATGTCGTCGGCGTTGGTAACGATGGTGGCACCGAACTCGCGGATCAGGCGGTGGCAGCCTGTGGAGGCTGCGCTGGTGACCAGGCCGGGGACGGCTCCGGCCGGGCGCCCCAGGCCTGCGGCGTGCCCGGCGGTGTTGAGCACGCCGCTCCTCCACCCGGCTTCGGTGGTTATGCCAACCTAACTCGAGCGTGCAGTTGACCGTGAACATTCGCGCAGACGAGTACGAGAACTGACAGCCACGTCTGTCCGAAATCGTTGAATTCTGCGACGAACGCGGGGACGAACGACACGCCGAACCCGGCGTGTCCACAATTCGGCTGACATCCCTAGCGAGCTGGCCAACGTTTTGACACGATTTCTGAACGCGCGCTTGCTCATTGCCTCGTATCCTCGCAGCATGAGCCTCATTTCTGACGACGACCGCATCGAGAGTGCCCTGACCGGGTAAGGGCCTGAGTAGTAATCGCGCGAAAACGTGCGGTAAGGCCGACCGTTTTTCGTCATTGATTCTCGACACGAGTTGTCGACGCGTTTTCGGCCCTGATACGGCGCTGATTCCCTACGTCGGCAAGCCCTCGTTTGCCGTCACATGTCCCCAAGCACGGCTTACCGCACGATCCCGTTCCATTACTACTCACGCCCCATACCGGTGCCGGTGGGGCTCCCACCAAGCGGCTGCGAGCGGCGGCTGAAACGGATAGCGTCGGCGACCACAGCGGATAGCTCTCCTGCGCGTGAGGGCGAGCGTGGCGTGTTGCTGGCCTTCCGCGGTTCCCAGCCCGCATGATGGCAGCCAGCCCGGATCGCACTCGGTGGAGATCACCGGAATCTACCATGGCGGTCCGGACGTGGCTGAGAAGGGCCTCGATACCGCCGATCTGGCGGCGATGGTTGACGATCAGAACCCGCGAACCGAGGATCAGAGCGAACTCACGACCGGTATCAGTGACGGTCAGGTGGCCGGGCGTGATCGCGGAAGGAACTGGCTGATCGTGCACGCGCCAGAACCGACAACGATGACCGTGGCACCGACCGGGATCAAGCGCCGGGAGTCAGACCCATTTCGGCCGCCGCGGGTGTAATGGCAACGCGTGCGGGCGACTGCGGTGGGGCTGCCGCGCTCCGCTGCGCTGCACTTGCCCTGGGCTGATAAGTGCGCTGCTGAAAGCCCCGGTGTCGATGTCCAAGGAAACGGCGCCCCCGCAAAGCCTCGCTCAGGCGATCCTAGAAGCGAATCATAGACCGGGGGAGTGACACTCGCCCTTGCCCTGAGAAATCCAGCACTTCGAGGGCACAGCCCATCCTTTGCCCTAGTTGGGTCAAGTCCCTGCGGAGACGCGATGACCTGTCGCCTGGCGACCCATTTTGGGAATTCAGGTGCGGCCGGAACTCACGAGTATCAGCAGGTTGTCCGCGTCTCCTACGGGACTGAAGGTGGTACCCGGCTCGGCGCCAACAATGCTTCTATTTAGCCCCGCTCCAGAGCCAATACCAGGACGGTCGACTCGATCAGCACGAAAACGAAGCCGAGGTCGAAGAACAGCCTGGTGGCGTTGACGCGATCCGTTCTGTGCGAATCATCCGGTCGCTAGAGATTGCGGCGCAGCCGTAGCGGAGTTCGTCGTCGAAGTCATGGCTCCAGCCTGGGGTTTCAGGAGGGTGTTGGCATCCCGGTGATGATGCTGCGAACAACGGCGATGGGCAGCTTGGGTCGCCTTTTGCCGGTGAGGAGACCATTCGTCTCCTGCCCGGTATCCGTGAGCTGCGTATAGCAGTAACCGGCGAGGACCTCGCTCGCTTGCACTGCAACGAGCAGCGAATGGAACCGTGCGGTGAAATCGTCGGCAGAACTCGCACTGGAGTAGCCCCAGGCGGCCGCGGGAACCTCGTCCTGCGCGTCATCCGGAGCGAACTTGATACCTCCGAACTCGGTGAGCATCACCGGCTGGCCCCGGAGCGGCTCGTCGGAGAGGCGAAGGCGCCGCCCAGCGGGGCCGAACCCGCTGAACAACGCGGCAACGCTCGCCTGGTCGGCGTAACGCGCAGCGACGACATCACCGGACGCCTCGTAGTCGTGAATGGACCAAATGTCGGAATCGAGGTGCTCCCAACCATCGTTGGAGATGACCGGGCGGGTGGGGTCTGTGCTTTTCGTTAGGTAGAACAACGCGCGGGCGTAGTCGCGTACGGCCGCGTTGTGAGCGATGTGCTGCACCCCCCAGCTCTCGTTGAGTGGAACCCAGGTCACGATGCTTGGATGGGAGGAATCCCGGCGGAGCACGTCTGACCATTCGGAGACGACCCGTCGGGCCGCGGTCGGCGAGAATTCATAGGCGCTCGGCATCTCCTCCCAGAGGAGCAAACCGAGCTTGTCGGCCCAGAAGAGAAAGCGCGGGTCCTCGATTTTCTGGTGTACGCGCGCGGAATTGAATCCGAGGTCTTTGATGAGTTGAACCTCGGCGCGGAGGGCATCGGCCGAGGGCGCCGCGAGATGCGATTGTGGCCAGAAGCCTTGGCTGAGCACTGAGCGCAGGTACAGTGGTCGGTCGTTCAGCAGGAATCGTCCGCCTTCTACCGCCGTGCTGCGGAGCCCGAAGTAGGAGCGTACCGTGTCGTCGCCGACGGTCACGGTGGCATCGATGAGTCGCGGTGTCTCGTCGCTCCACAGGAGTTGCTCGTAATTCTGGCCGTTCGTCTGGCGCGGAATCGGAACCGTCAGCTCGAGCCGGTCGGAGTCGACCAACATGCGCTGGTTGGCGAGCGGCAGACCCTCGAACTCGAGGGCGACGTCGAGCCGGGTGCCCAGCGTGGGGCGGTGACTGAGCTCGACGGCCAGCCTCACTTGCCCGAGGGTAACGTCGGTAGTCCAGGCGAGGTGTAGTACGGCCAGCGCTGGCACCGCTTCGAGCCAGACCGGCTGCCAGATTCCGGTGGTGCGGTGATACCAGATCACGTGGGGTTCCACCTGCCAGTCCTGCTTGCCGCGGGGCTGTCCAACGTCGAAGGGGTCGTCTTCGGCCCGCACAATGAGAAGCTGCGGGAAATCGGATGTCGCGGAAATCGCGTCGTTGATGTCGAAGGAGAACGGGGTATGGCCACCCTCGTGGCGGCCAAGGAGTGATCCGTTGAGCCAGACTGTGCAGCGGTAGTCGACGGCGCCGAAGTGCAGGAGGATCCGTTCACCCTCCGTAGCGAGCCCGGCAATGGAGATCTCCCGCCGGTACCAGACGATCGGGTGGAATCCGGTGTCGTGGATTCCAGATGCGGCCGACTCCGGGGGGAATGGCACGGTGATCGTGCGGTCGAATCGTACAAACGCATCGGGCAGGAACCACCGCTCGACAATGCCGGAGTCGTCGTCGTCGAAGCCTAGACTCCACTCGCCGCAGAGATCGACCCATTCCGAGCGCACAAGCTGCGGGCGCGGATAGGTTCCGTCCTGGAGGGATGCGCGGGCTGACGTCTTACGGCACGTAACTTCGCTCGAACGGGCTTCAATGTCCATGGACCCATTGTGAAGTATTTTTCTAGCGCTGTAAACCACCGGGCAGATCGCACCACGTCGCACGGCGACGGGGTCTTCAGCGGCGCTGCGGCGCACTCTCCCTGACGACGAGGGAGTAATCGGCGATGCGGTGACGTCCCAGCGCGGAGTAGCCACCGATTCGCTCCTCGAGCATGTCCAGGGCCATCGTGGCGATCTGGGTAGTGTCTGGCGCGATCGTTGTGAGCGAGGGATAGGTGAACGACGCCATCGTGATGTCATCCCAGCCCACCACTGCGACGTCCTCAGGCACCCGCAGCCCGTGCTCCTGCAGCGCCCTCAGTGCGCCGATCGCGGCGAGGTCATCGCGGCACACCAGACCATCGAATTGGTGGCCAGCGGCAAGAACCGCACGCACCGCGTCAGCGGAGTTCTTCGGACTGATGGCCGTGCTCGGAATGATCAACGACATGTCCACGGCCATCCCAGCCCTGGCAAGAGCGCTCTGGAAACCGGTGAGCCGCTGCATCGACGTCTCAGACTGGTCAAATTCTTCATGGCCGAGGAACCCGATCCGGCGGCATCCCAGGCCCAGCAAGTGCGAAGTCGCCCGGGATGCCGCGCCTATATTGTCGATCATCACGTGATCAACGCTCAGGGGCGCCGGGCCCTCACCCAGCAACACGAGAGGAACGTCGCCGCGGCGCTTCGAGATCTCAAGTGACGGCATTCGCGATGGCTGGAAGATCATGCCGTCGACGAGGCCGGCCTCGCGGGTCGAGGCGATCGCCCGCTCGCTTTCGATAGTTCCGTCGGTCTGCTCGAGCAGGAGCCGGTAGCCTCTGCGAGTTGCCTCTGCTGCCACGATGCGAGCGAGCTCGGCGAAGTAGGGAAGGCTGACGTCACTGAACGCAAGCGAGAGCATCCCGGTGCGTCCCGTCGCGAGACGCCGGGCGGAGACATTCGGCTGGTACCCGAGTTCCGCTATGGCGGCCTCGACCCGTGAGCGCATCGCAGCACTGACGTGTTGGTAGTTGTGGACGACGTTCGAGACGGTCTTCATTGACACGCCGGCCAGCTCGGCCACATCCTGTAAACGCGCGCTTGCCATCCCGGGAAGTCCTCTCCGCCGTGAGTTACCGTGCCGTTCGCGACGCTGCGCAGCGTGCCAGCCTCCACTTTAGCAAGTCGTCACGATCTCAAATCGTATCTTGACTCCGAACTTACAGCGCTGTAAATTATTCACTATCGCGGTGGGCGCCAACGGCTCCCGAGCGCGACACCCTCGATTCACCGGGATGTCACTCAAAGGAGAGAAATAGATGAGAAACCACAGACTGCGCGCGGTCGCCGCAGTAGCGATCGTGGGCCTGGGGATGTCGCTCGCGGCATGCTCCAGCGGCACCGCACAATCGTCCGACAGCGTGCCCGCCACCGCCGCATACTCCGGCCCCAAGGTAGACATCACGTTCTGGAACGGCTGGACGGGTGGCGCTGCCCCTGTTCTCGTTCCGAAGCTGGTCGCCAAGTTCAACGCATCCCACCCGAACATCAACGTCAAGAGTAACGCCATGGAGTGGGGCGACATTGCGCAGAAGATGCCACTGGCGATCAAGGCGGGTAAGGGGCCGGACATCGCCGTTGGCCATGGTGACGATGTCGCCACGTACGCGGCGCAGGGCCTGCTGCTCAAGTCCGACGCTGTGGTGAAGGCCCTCGGTTACACCGCCGATGACTTCCCGGCTGGCCTCCTCGACGCCGGCCAGTTCAAAGGCAGCCAATACGGTGTGCCGTGGAGCGTCACCCCGCTCGGCCTGTACATCAACAAGGACGTGTTGCGCGCCGCGGGGCTCGATGAGAACATGGTGCCCACCGACCAGGTCAGTTACCTCGCGGTGCTTGACGCGCTGAAGGCCAAGGGCGTTCAGGGCGAATGGGCTGATGGCTACGTCTTCACGGGAACCTTTGAATTTGAATCGCTGCTCTGGCAGTATGGCGGCGACCTGTTTAACAAGGACGTGACCGAGGCCACCTTCAACTCCGACGCCGGTGTGAAGGCCCTGACCTGGATGACGGACCTCATCGACAAGGGCTACAGCCCGCCAAACGTGGCTCAGGACGGCAACATCAACGCACTGATCGGGGGCGAGACCGCGTTCAACTGGAACGGCGTCTGGCAGACTACGAACGAGGCGCTGCAGTCGACGGACTGGACCGCCGTGCCGGTGCCGCAGATCGGCACCGAGAAGGCCGTCTGGTCAAGTTCGACTCACTGGATGTTCCCGGCCAACAAGAACCAGGACCCGAACAAGTCGTCCGCCGCCGCGACATTTGTCAAGTGGATGAACGACAACTCGAGCGAATGGGCGTCCACCGGAGAGCTTCCCGCCCAGAACTCGGTGCGTGAGGACCCGGCCCTATTGCAGAACTACCCCGCTCTCGCACCCTTCCTGAAAGAGCTCAAGTACGCCCACTACGAGACGGTCTCGCCCGGCATCACCAACGCCATGGCGGAGGTAACCACGGCCGTCAACGAGGCCATGCTCGGCAAGAAGTCGGCGAAGGCAGCCCTGGACGACGCTGCGGCGAAGGCCACCAAACTGCTCAAGCAGAACAACGCGCAATACGGTGGCTAACACACCCACCGCACTTTCCCGCGGGGGCTTCGGTCCCCGCGGGTCGGGTGGGGGCCCCTCCCGAACCGGCCGGCGGAGAAACCTGACGGCCTACCTATTCCTCGCGCCGTTTCTGATCATCTTCGGCGTTTTCGTGCTCTTCCCTGCCGTGTATGGACTGTGGATCAGCCTGCACGTCTGGAACCCGCTCCTCGACAGTCACCCGTTCGTGGGGCTGCAGAACTTCGTCGACCTGGTCACCCCCGGTTCGCTGACCTTCAACGATTTCTGGGAGAGTATGGGCGCAACTGGTATTTTCGTGCTGGCCAGCGTGCCGCTTCTTCTCGCGGTTCCCCTCGCCATCGCCCTGCTGCTTAACCGCCGCATCCGCGGCAGTGCCGTCTTCCGCGGGATCTTCTTCGCCCCCTATGTTCTCGGCGTTGCCGTAGTGAGTGTGCTCTGGCGCTACCTGCTAGATCCGCAACTCGGTGTTGTCAACGCCGTGCTCGGTATCCTCGGTCTCCCGGCCGACATCCCGTGGACCGTTGACGTGCCGTGGGCCTGGGTCTCGCTCGTGGGAATAACCGTCTGGTGGACTCTCGGCCTGAATACCGTGATCCTCCTCGCCGGACTCAAAGGCATCAATCCGGACCTGTACGAGGCAGCCGCGCTCGACGGCGCCGGCGCGTGGGGCAAGTTCGTCAACGTCACCATGCCGGGCCTGCGCCCGGTGATGACGTTTGTGGTGACGGTGACCCTGCTGGCATCAGCAAATATGTTTGGCCAGTCCTACTTGATCACGCAGGGTGGCCCGGGCACCGAAACGCGCACCGCGATCATGTACATCGCCAACCAGGGGCTCACCCAGAACCAGATGGGGGCGGCGACTGCCATGAGCTATGTGCTCTTTGCCATGCTCGCCGTGGTGAGTGTCATCAACTTCCGCCTCCAACGCGACAACACGAAATGAGTCCCTCGTGACGACCTCTCCCACCACGGTTTCCGGCGCCGAGGTATCTGGCACAAATGCGTCCGGTAGCAAGGCTTCCGGAACCAGGAGACGACGCTTCGCGCCTGAACTCGTGACCTACGCGATCCTCGTTCTGATCGCACTGATCATCGTTGTGCCGTTGCTCTGGATGCTGCTGACCTCCTTCAAAACGGACTTCGACGCCATCAACTCCCCCGCATCCCCTTGGCCAAATCCGTTCACCGCCGAGGCCTACCGCACCCTGTCCACCGGCAACCTTCCCATCCTCCGTTGGTTCGCAAACAGCGTGATCGCGGCGACAGCACAGACGGTAATCATTCTCGTAACGGCCTCGGCGGCCGCCTACGCTCTCGCTCGACTCGAGTTCCGCGGCAAGAAATTGGTCTTCGGGCTCATTATCGGCACGCTGCTTGTGCCCGGCGTGATCTTCCTGATTCCGAACTACCTGATCGTGGACAGTCTCGGCTGGCTCGACACGCTGTGGGCGGTCATCGTGCCAGGATCGGCGGGGGCCTTCGGAGTGTTTTTCCTTCGCCAGTTCTTCGTCTCCCTCCCCGCTGAGATCGAGGAGGCTGCGCGCGTGGACGGCGCGGGCGACTTTCGCATCTTCTGGCAGATCATCCTGCCCCTGTCTCGGCCGGCGCTAGCAACCCTCGCGGTGCTGAGCTTCCTCACCAACTGGAACGACTTCATCTGGCCGATCTACGTTCTCCTCAGCCCCGAGAACCTCACACTCCAGCCGGGGCTCTCGGTTCTGCAGGGCACCTATTCCACGCATTTTGGAATCGTGATGGCCGGTGCAGTGATTGCATCTTTGCCGGTGTTGATCCTCTTTACGCTCGCGCAGAAGCAGATCGTTGAGAGCGTCGCCGCATCGGGGGTGAAGGGATGACCGGAGTCGCGAGGCGCTGCATCGTCGCCCCTGCCGCTGCCGCTGCCGTCGCACTGTTGGCGGGGTGCGCGCTAACGGGCACGACCCAACCTTCTGACGGCGACGACACGGCTCCGGATGCCACGGCTCCGTTCGTTCTCGACCAGGACTTTCCCGACCCGGACGTACTCGAAACCGGGGGCGTGTACTACGCCTACGCGACCAATGGCAGCGGCTTCAACGTCCAGGTCGCGACGTCGCCGGACCTGAAGGAGTGGACCACCAAGGCCGCCGACGCTCTCCCTGTCCTGCCGACCTGGTCCCGTCCCGGCAAAACCTGGGCCCCGGATGTTTCGGAGCAGGCACCGGGCAGATTTGTGATGTATTTCACCGGGGCGCGCACATCGCCGCAGACGCAGTGCATCGGGGTCGCGACCGCAAGCCAGCCAGCAGGCCCCTTTACACCCGTTGGCAGCGCGCCGATCGTCTGCCCGGAAGATGAGGGCGGTGCGATCGACCCGGCGACATTCATCGACGACGACGGGTCGCGATATCTGGTCTGGAAAAACGACGGCAACAGCCGCGGGCTCGACACCTGGCTGCAGATCGCACGACTCTCTGACGACGGAACGGCACTCGTTGGCGAGACCACCCGCCTGCTCAAACAGAAACAGACCTGGGAGGGTGCGCTCATCGAAGCGCCCACCCTGGTCAAGCGGGACGGTCGTTATGTGATGTTCTACAGCGCGAACGACTACGGCGGCGGCGCCTATGCCATCGGCTACGCCACCGCGGATGCCCTGCGCGGCCCCTACACAAAGGCCGACGGTCCCCTGCTGAGCTCGACCCTCGCGAACGGCAGCTACCTCGGCCCGGGTGGACAGGACGTTGTGCGGGCGCCCGATGGAAGCGATGTCCTCGTCTTCCATTCCTGGGACGAGCTCTACATCCAGCGCGGCTTGAACGTGGCCGCGCTCACCTGGGTTGGTGCTGTGCCGAAAGTGACGCTGCAGCGATGACGTGCGGGCCGATGCCTGCATGGTGAGGGTGAAGGCTGAGCATTTTGCCACCTCCGCGTAGTCACGCGCAGGCAGGGGCATCCGCCGGGGACGAAGCTTTCGTCGGCGCCGGACCTGACAAACCGGCCCCGGCCGAAAAGAGGAAGACATTGTGACGAACACCAAAGCGCCGAGCGGGACGCAGTATGAGATCGCGGGGTGCGGCTACCGTGCCGTCGTAACGTCGGTCGGGGCGTGCCTGCGGCTGCTGCAGTTTGAAGGCCGCAACCTCGTGGTGAGCTTTGAAGAGGGCGAAGCGATGGTCAACTTTCGCGGCGCTATCGCGGCGCCCTGGCCGAACCGGATCGCCGACGGACGTTACCTGGCCGGCGGGGTGCCGGAGCAGCTGCCGGTCAACGAGGCGTCGCGGGACTGTGCGCTGCACGGGCTCGTGTTCGATCGGGCCTGGCAGCTGCTGGAGCATGCGCCCGGCGAGGTTGTACTCGGCGTGCGCCTGCCCGCGGGCCCCGGATATCCATTTCAGCTCGACCTCACCGCCCGGTACACGGTCGCCGCCGACGGCCTTACGACGACGATCGAGGCGCAGAACTCGGGAGCGGGCGAGGCACCGTACGGTGTCTGCCCGCATCCCTACCTCAGCGCGGGGGACACCCCACTCGACGACTGGACGCTCACCATTCCGGCCGATCGGGTCCTCGAGGCCACGCCGGACCGGCTGTTGCCGATCGGAGTCGTCGACGTCGCAGACGGTGTCTTCGACTTCCGGGCACCCCGGGTGCTGGGAACCACGGAGATCGACCACGCCTTCACAGGGATCATCAGGGACTCGAGCGGATCCGCGACCCTCGAACTGCGAGAGGCAGGCGGTCACGGCGTAGCCATGACCTTCGGACCGGAATGCCCGTGGTTACAGGTGCACACCGCAGACCTGCCGGCCCCCGGGGTCACCCGGATCGGCCTCGCAGTCGAGCCGATGAGCTGCCCGCCGGACGCCTTCAACTCCGGTATTGACCTCGTCAGCCTCGCGCCAGGCGACACCCACGAGGCGAGCTGGCGGGTCAGCGCGCTCTAGCCAGACTGGCCGGCCTGCGTTCACTGAGCGTTCTGCCCTCGCAGGGGCCGGACCCTGGAGAGCTGCGCCAGAGAGATGCCGACGCCGCGATCAGCTCGCTGAGGCAGACGAGCTCGCTGTTTCAGCTCGGGTGAGATTGTTGCGGCAGGAAACGAGGTCGGTCAGAAGTCTGTACCGATTGGTCGACGGCAGGGGTGACAGCATCATCCTCTCGACGCCCCTGCCCGCGGGCGGGAGGTGGCTGGGGCGTTGTACGAGTCGCGGTATGGCCAGGTTCGTTACCGAGAATTAGGCTGCGGACATGTGAGCCGGCGTGCCGGTTGTCGTGTTGGTGGTAAGGGGGGCGAGGCTGCGCAGGCGCTTCACTTCTTTGGGTTCCAGGGCGAGGAGATCGGCGACCCGGACAGTGGTCTCCCCGAGGTCGAAGAGGCGCTGCACGCTCTGCCCGATGGTGTTCTCAACGGTCTCGAGCTGAGCAACCAAGTGCTCGCGTTCGTCGCCGGCGGTGAAGAACTCGGCGAGTGTCACCTCGATCTTGCTGTCGCGTTCGGCACGGACCTGATCGACGCGGGTGCGGGCGAGCCGTGCGCGCTCCCAGGCGTCGAGCTTCTTGCCGGTCTGTTTTGTTGACATGACGTCAGATACCCTCACGAATCCAGATGCAGATCTCAAAGATTGAGATCTGCACCCAAACTAGTCATGAATTCGATCCTCATCAAACCAAGCAAAAGATAGAGGCAGGATAGACACATCTCTTGCACTAATAGTGTCTGGCCCGGTTCAGGCGTTAACCTGTGTTGAGAGGGGGTGATTGTAGCTCATGATGACCGTGCACGTTTTACACGCCGGTGACGGCTACACCTACCTGACCCGTCAGGTCGCAGCGGGGGATCATGCTGTGCGGCGGGGCGAGGACCTCACCGAGTATTACACCGCGGAAGGCAACCCGGTGGGGGAGTGGCTCGGGTCCGGGCTGGCGAACCTGGGCGTGTCTGGGGCGGTGTCGGAAGCGCAGATGCAGGCCCTGTTCGGTGAAGGGCTGCACCCGGACGCGGAGGCCGCCATACGTGCTGCGGTCGCCGGCGGGGCGTCGCCGGAGGATGCTGTGCAGGCGTCCCGGTTGGGGCGCCGGTTCCCGCGGATCCAGCACCAGTCCGACGGCTGGGACGAAGCCGTCGCTGACGCCTATGCGCAGTTCGACGCAGAGACTGGTCGCACCCCCGAGGTCGGGGTTGAGCGGGATCTGATCCGCTGGACCATCGCCGCCACCCGTGTCGAAGGGGCCCTGGGTCGGCCGGGGACGGACGCGGAAGTGGCCACGCATCTCTCCCAGATGGGCAAGGCGCCCCGCCAGCCCGTCGCCGGATACGACTTGGTATTCACCCCGGTGAAGAGCGTGTCCCTGCTCTGGGCACTCGGGGATCTGGACACTTCCCAGCAGGTGCGGGAGGCGCACAATGCTGCGTGGCAGGCGACCGTTGCCTGGTTGGAAACGGAAGCCGGTGTCACCCGTGTTGGCGCCGGCGGGGTCGCTCAGATCGACACGCACGGGTTCGTCGCCACCGCGTTCGAGCACCGCGATTCCCGCACCGGCGACCCGAACCTGCACACCCACGTTGCCGTGTCGACGAAGGTGCAGGGCCTGGACGACAAGTGGCGTTCGCTGGACGGCCGGGTCCTGCACGCCCTGGGTGTGGCGGCGTCCGAACGGTACAACACCCTCATCGAGCAAGAAGTGCGACAGCGGCTCGGGGTGACGTTCGTGGACGAGAGCCGGGGGCGGAACAAGCGCAGCGTGCGGGAGATCGCAGGGATCAGCCGGGAGCTTCGCGAGTCGTTCTCCTCCCGCCGGGCGGCGATCGAGGACGCCTACGACACGCTCCTGCAGGAGTACGTCACCAAGCACGGGCACACCCCGCCGAAGACGGTGCAGCTGAGTCTTGCGCAGCGGGCGACCCTGGAAACCCGGGAGGGCAAGGGCGCCCCGAAGAGCCTGGAACGTCAGCGCGCCGAGTGGCGGATCGCCGCGACCAAGATCATCGGGGAGGTCGCCGTGGACACCCTCGCCGCCACGATTCGGCAGCCACTGCAGCTCACGGTGCAGGACGAGATCCTGGCGAGCCTGAGCATCGAAGAGTTGGCCGACCGGGTCCTGCACACGGTCGAAGACTCCCGGGCGACGTGGCGTCGTTCGCACGTCGCCGCCGAGGCGCAACGCATCGCTCGCGTCTTCGCGAACGTGCGCCCCGATGTGGACGCGCAGCCGGTTGCCGCCGCGGTCGCCGAGGCTGTGATGAGCCGGGTGATCGCCGTCACCGCCCCGGCACTGAACCCGGTTCCGACGCAGTTGCAGCGCCAGGGTGGGGAGAGCGTGTACCGGGTGCATGGGACCGAACGGTTCACGTCCACCCGGATCCTCGCGATCGAAGACAGCCTGATCGACGCCGCTCGCACCGTCGCAGGCTTCACCCTGGACCCCGCCACCTTTGACGCCACCGTGGACGAGCTCAACGCGGCCAGCGTGTATCCGTTGGATGCGTCCCAGGTGGAGTTGGCTCGCCGCTTCGCATCCGGCGGCCGGCTCCTCGAGGTTGGGATCGGCCCGGCAGGGACGGGCAAGACCACGGCGATGCGGGCGTTCGCCCGCGCCGTTGAAGCCGGCGGCGGCCGGGTCCTCGCCCTCGCCCCGACCGCGGCCGCATCCACGGTCCTGGCCGAAGAGATCAAGGTGGAGGCGGAGACCGCGCACAAGCTCGTCGACGTCCATCGCAACGGGTCCCCGGAACAGCAAGCATCCGACCAGTACCGCATCGACACCCACACCGTGCTCCTCATCGACGAGGCCGGGATGGCCTCCACACCGCTACTCGCCGATGTCCTTGAACTGGCGCAGAAGCACGGTGCGACGATTCGTCTTCTGGGCGACCCGGCGCAACTCGCCGCCGTTGAATCCGGCGGCGCGTTGTGCCTGATCGAGCAGCGTGTGGGAGCGAGCTACCTCGACCAGGTCCACCGCTTCGTCGATGCCGACGAGGCCACAGCGTCGCTGCTCCTCCGGGACGGGGCGACCAGTGCGCTGGACTTCTACGTCACCGCTGACCGCACCCGGGGCGGCATCCGGCAAAGCATGCTCGAAGAGATCTACGTCGCCTGGGCGGCCGACCGCGGTGCGAACAGGCACTCGATCATGGTTGCGGGAACCAACGATGAGGTTGCCGCGTTGAACGCGCGCGCCCGCCTGGACCTGATCGCCCAAGGCGCCGCCGGGAAAGGTGGGGCGTTGCTCCGCGATGGGAACAAGGCCGGCCTGGCGGATGTGGTCGTGACCCGGCAGAACGACCGGCAGCTGCGCTCCAACCAGGGCAAGGACTTCGTCGCCAACGGTGACCTCTGGACCGTCCTCAGCAACGACGACGGCGACCTCAAGGTCAAGAGCCTCCGGCACGGGGGAGTGCTCACCCTGCCGGCCGAGTACGTGGCCAGCCACGTGGAGCTCGGCTACGCGGCCACCATCAACCGGGTCCAAGGCATGACCGTGGACACGTCCCACATCCTTGTCGACCCGCAGTCCACCTCACGCGAACAGCTCTACGTTGCGGCGACCCGCGGCCGGGAGTCCAACCGTATGTATGCCGTCGTTGAAGAAACCCTTCAGGTTGACGCCCACGCCCCCGACCACCTCCGCACCAACATCATCGATGCCCTCACGGCCGTGCTTGCCCGCGAAAGCGCGGAGCGATCTGCGAACGAAGAGATCCAACGTGCTCAGGATGCCGCCGCCAGCTTGGCCACACTCCTGCCCGCCTACGAAGATGCCCTTGCCCGGGTGTTCGACCCCGACCGGCTCCACCGGATGGGAACTGCAGTCCGGGACGTGCTCGAGCCGAGCATCGCCGACCAAGTCATCGCCGACGAAGCCTGGACACACCTGGCCAGTCGGCTCGCAGCGCACGAAGCACACGGTGCCGATGTGCGGGCGCGGCTCGCCGCTGTTGTTCGTACCGAAGACACCGGGCCGGACTCCACCGTTGGGTCATTCGCGAAGGTGTATCACCACCGCCTTGGCGCTCCGGCGCAGCAGACCACGGATGTGCGCCTGCCGAGCTGGGTGAGCCCGCCGCCCGCCGTGGGAGAGGGCGAGAACGCAGAGGTTCGCCGCTGGTTGCGCGCTCAGGCCGAACTCATCCAGAGTCGCGTCGACGCGCTCATCGACGCAACGACACTGGACGCGGAACCGTGGAGCGCGAACCTTCGCCCCGTACCCGAGGGCGAATCCCAGCACAGGGCGTGGCGGAACGACTTGGGCAATGTGGTCGCCTTCCGCGACCTGCATCAGATCAACGATACCGAGTTGGCTCTCGGAGCAGCCCGTATCGACGACGACGCGTACACGATTGCCGCTTTGTCTGTCGCGCGGCTTCGACCGGGCGAGGACGATCCTCGAGGTGCCGCTCGCCGTCGAGTTGCTGACCTCCGGCAACGTCTGGCCGGTGCGACGGACCCGGCCGGTGCTCTTGATGTCGCAGAACGTGTGCGGCGCATCCGTGATCGCGAACATGACCAGGTTCAGCAAGACCGGGACGCGGTGGCCACGCAGCATCGATCTGGTCATCGCCCGACGGTTTAGCTGCCTTTGTCCGGAGGGGAACGGCATCCGGCTTCGACCGCGACGCCACCATGATGCGTCCCGCCCGAACCAGCCACAAGCTGCTTTCGCCGGCACTCGGGCGCGCAGCACCCCAGCTCTACACGTTTGACCACCGGTGGATCAGTCTCGTGCCACCGCAATCCGGTCGCGGAGGGCGCTACGAGAGGAGAGCATGGGCAGGAGGGTCGCGCCCTCGAGGGCGCGACCCTGCGGCTGACGGATGTCGATGGCCGGCCAGAGGGCGCGCAGCCCCCGCTCGAACGCCAGATTGATCGCGGGCGCCCGCAGCACCCCGCCGAGGCTGCAGACCACCGGCGCAGGCCCAGTGCCCTCGCCGACGCGGCGCAGTCCGGCCGCGACCGAGAGCACGAGTTCGGCGGCCGCTGCGGCGCAGATGGCGGCGGCGACGGCATCCGTCGGGGCTAGCGCGGTGACCTGCTTGGAGTACGCCGCGATGCGTCTCACACGGCCGGGATCGCCCTGCAGCTCGAGGTAGGCCGTCTCCAAGTTGGGGAAGTCCGCGCGCACCGCGTCGGTCAGCGCCGAGCTGGGACCGCGCCCGTCGTAGTCGCGCATGACCGCGTCGAAGGCGGCGCGGCCGATCCAATAACCGCTGCCGGCGTCGCCGATCAGGTTGCCCCAGCCGTCGATCCGGGTGACCGCGAACTCGCCGACGGCGAGGGTGACTACGCCGGTGCCGACCGCGATCACGGCACCTAGGCTGTCGCCGAGCGCGCCGAGGTAGGAGGTGACCGAGTCGTGGGCGAGGCAAACCTCGTGCACGCCGAGGGCGTCGGTAGCCGCGCGAAGCTCGGCGGCGTCGGCCGGGGAGTAGGTGAAGCCAGAGATCCCAGCGCTGACGGTGTGGATGGGGACACCGGATGCCTCGGCCACCCGGGCGACGACGTCGACCAGCTGCGGGATCAGGTCGGTGTCGGTGAGGATCCCCGCGAATTTGAAGATCCTCTCTGCCGTGTCCTCGCCACGAAGCAGCGCCCGGATGCCGGTCTGGCCGGCATCGATCGACAGGAAACGGGGGTGGTCACTCATGGTGGGTCAGCCCTTGCACGGCACGATAGTGCTGGGTCAGGAATGTCCCAGCAGGTTTGCCGTAGACGCAGTAGTCGTCGTTGCGGGATGCCTCGCCGGCCGGGTAGAGGCGGGCCGGCCAATCCCAGAGCATGAACCCGAGCATCCATTCCCGCCCGGCGGCGGCGGCGAACATGTCCTCGTAGTATCGCAGTTGCTCCGCGCCGGACGGTGCGCCTGGCAGCGCCCAGTCGTTCGGTTTGCTGGCGGAGCCGGTGCGGCTCGGGCAGCCGGCCTCCATGAAGAAGAACGGTTTTCCGGCCCGCGCGACGACCGGTTCGATCCGGTCGAGTTCGGCGGGAAAGGAGCCCAGCGGGTAGTAGCCGCTCGAGCTGATTACGTCGACCGCGTCCCACCAATCGATGTGGTCCTCTTGGTATTTGTCGCAGTTGTAGGTGATGAGCCCGGAGTAGACATCGCGCACCCGGGCGATCAGGGTGCGCCAGCGGGCGCCCTGGCTGTCGGCGCGCACCATCTCGCAGCCGATGCAGAGCATTTCGCATCCCTCGGCTTCGGCCAGTCGGGCAGCGTGCAGGATGAAGGCCGTGTACGACTCGAACCAGTCTGCCCAGCCGGGCTCGCCGGGCACCTCCCAGTCGAAGAAGCCGATGTAGGCGCGCCAGGTGCCGTCGGCGCAGTTGACTACGGGCTTCAGGCAGACCCTGAGCCCGAGGGCCTTGGCCTCGCGGATCGCCCAGCGCACCTCCTCGTCTGTGACGGTTGGTTCCCGGTCGAACGGGATCTCAGTCGATTGCGCGTTCTCCTGCACGGCCGCGTAGGCCAGGGCGGTCCAATTGACGCCGTGCTCGCTCATCCTGGCCATCGAGCTTCGGGCCACGTCGGTGGCCCAGCCCCCGCGAGTCCCGGTCCAGCCCCAGGTCATCCCGCAGACCGGGGCGCCCAGGGGGGTCACGGCCTGACCAGTTGGTTTCCGCTGCGCAGCACTGACGGCGCCGACAGAGCCGCCAGGTCGAGGGCTGCGGCGGAGGTGACCGTGAAGACAACGCTCTCGCCGGGCAGCAGCGTCACGAGCATGTCGTCCACGGTACCGGCCGGGTCGACCTTGTCGACCAGCAGGGCGAGGTCGCGGGTGAGGGTGTGCGCGGTTACGGTGAGCCGGTAGCTGCCGTCGACCCGGTCGAGCCGGGTGTCGAGCGCAGCGGCGCCGAGGTGGGTGTCCCTGGCCTCGGCGAAGAACCAGTGGCAGCGCGCCCCGACGAAGTCGGCGCGGAGGAGCTCTGCTGCCGTATCCGTTGCCGCGGACACGGATGCGGGCAGCGGCACGGTGACCGTGGACCGCGCGGGCAGGGTGACGTGCTCGGTGTGCTCGGCAAGCACGGTTCCCGTGTCGGTGAGTCGTGCGACGACCAGCGGACCAGTCCACGGTTCGGCAGAGTCGTTGATGACGATGGCGGCAAGGCCGTCGGGCCGCGGCTGGATGGTGACGAGCCGGTCGGCGTAGGCATGGCGAAGGGCATAGAGCAGCGGTTTCGGACGGCCGTAGCCGTCGACGGCCGCCCAGGAGGTGACCGGCCAGCAGTCGTTGAGCTGCCAGACGATGCTGCCCATGCAGTGCGGCTGCAGAGACCGGAAGTGCAGGATCGCGGTGCTGATGGCGTTTGCCTGGTTCAGCGACATCGCCCAGTGCCAGGCATCGGTCTCGTCGGGCAGCGGGTAGTGCGCGAGTAGACCGTCGGTGAGCTTGACATTGCCCTCGGCCGCCTTCTGGTGCACGAGCATGCCCGGCGATTCCGGGGTCAGCGGGGAGTCGCCGATCGCGCTGGTCATGGTGGACCAGGTCGGCGGGCCCTGCCAGCCGAATTCGGCCACGAACCGCGGCGTGTATTCCCGGTAGTCGGGGTAGTCGCGCTGGTTCCAGAGGTCCCAGATGTGCATGGTGCCGTGGTCGGGGTCGTTGGGCGTGTGGCCGCCGTCCTGCGGTGCGGGGCCGGGGGAGAACGGGCTGCCCGGAGTGTAGCCGACGTGCGGGGCGAGCTCGGTGACGATCTGCGGGAACACCTCGTAGTAGTAGCCAGCACCCCAGGTCTTGCCGTCGAGGCGTTTCTTCCAGTTCCACTCCTCGTGGCCCCAAAGGTTCTCGTTGTTGCCGTTGAAGACGGCCAGCGACGGGTGCGCGGCGAGCCGGGCGACATTGTCGCGGGCCTCGGCCTCGATCTCGTCACCGAGCGGTGCCTCTTCGGCGTAGGCGGCGCAGGCAAGCAGGAAGTCCTGCCAGGTGAGCATGCCGCGCTCGTCGCAGAGCTCGTAGAAGTCGTCGGCCTCGAAGATGCCGCCGCCCCAGACCCGGAGCAGGTTGATGTTGGCGAACTCGGCCTGTTTGATACGGTCCAGATAGCGTGCCCGGTCGACCCGGTGCGGGAAGGCGTCGTCGGGGATCCAGTTTGCGCCGCGCACGAAGACGGACTGGCCGTTGACCACGATGGTGAACGGGGTGCCCGCATCGTCCGGCGTGGTGTCGAACTCGACCGTGCGGAAGCCGATCCGCTTGTTAGTGGCGTCGAGTTCGACGGTGCCGGCGGTCTGGTCGGGGCTCGCATCGGTGCTGCTGAGTGTGACCGCCACGTCGTAGAGCGGCTGCTCGCCGTAGCCGCGCGGCCACCAGAGCGAGATCTCCGGAAGTTCGAGGCGCACGACCGCGGTCGTCTCCCCGGCACTGAGCTCGACGCTCGCCGACACGCCCGCGACGGATGCCGCGATGACCAGCGTCTCGTCGCCCGCCCTAGCGACCTCGACGTGCACGTCGATGATCCCGACTCTGCCGACCGGGGCGCCCCCGGTGGTCGAGCCTGTTGAGACCTGCCCGACCGTGGCGATCGGCCGAACGCTCTCGATCCGCGCCACCGACCAGTTCTCCAGGGTAACCGGGCGCCAGATCCCGCTGGTGCTCGTGTCGATTCCCCAGTCCCAGCCGAAGCTACAGGCCATCTTGCGGATCGCGTTGTACGGGTGGTGGTTCACGTGCGGGCGGTAGCCGAGGTCGAGGCTGGCGGCATCCGCGGCGCGCACGGGCGAGCCGAACGTCACAGTGAGCTCGTTCAGCCCTGACTTCAGCCGCGGCCGCAGGTCGAACCGGTAGCGGCGGTGCATGTTGCGAGTCTCGCCGATCGGGTGCCCGTTCAGCTCGATCGAGGCGATCGTGTCGAGGCCGTCGAAGACCACTTCAGTCTGCGTGCCGCCGCTCGCCTGCCAGGCGAACGTTTTGGTGTAGCGCCAGTTGGTCAGGCCGATCCAGGCGAGCAGGTGTTCGTTGTCGTCGAGGTACGGGTCGGCAATCAGCCCTGCGGCTAACAGGTCGGTGTGCACCGAGCCGGGCACGATGGCCGGGATCACGGCCTGGCGTACCTCCCGTGGCACCGGCCCGTCCAGCGCTGAGACGGTCCAGTCGGCGCCGAGCGATCGGCGGAGCGGGTGGGCGACCGCCGGAGCGTCCACGGCTCGGTCGACAGACCCTGCGTGGCCGACTACTCCGGACTGGTCGGTGGGTACGGTCTGGTCGATGTGGATCTTCATTACTTGGTAGCTCCCGAGGTCACGCCGTTATAGATGAATCGTTGGAGGAAAAGGAAGATGATGAGTGTCGGCAGGATTACGATCATGATGCCGGCAGCGATGACCTCCCACTGGGCGCCGTACGGGCCTTGGAAGCGGAAGAGCGAGGTGCTGATCACGGCCAGGTCTTGGCCGGGCATGTAGAGGTAGGGGATGTAGAACTCGTTGTAGATCGCGATGCCTTTGATGATGACGACCGTGGCGATCGCCGGGCCGAGCAGCGGCAGTATGATCCGCCAGTAGATGCCGAGCCGGCTAGCACCGTCGAGCATGGCAGCCTCGTCGAGCGAGCGGGGGATCGACTGCATGAACTGGATGAAGATGTAGATCGAGAGGATGTCCGTGCCCATGAACAGGATGATCGCAGCGCCATGGGTGTTCACGAGGTGGAACCAGTTGACGACCTGGTAGGTGGCCACCTGCGTAGTGACGGCGGGTACCAGGGTGGCGATTAGGAAGAGCGCAAAGACGAGTTTTTTGAACCGGAACTCGAACCGGTCGAGCACGTAGGCGGCCATGGTGCCGATGAGGATGGTGCCGGTCACCGAGACGGCGGCGATGAATGTCGTGTTAAGGAAACCGGTGAGCATACGCCCCTTGACGAACGCGGTGACGAAGTTGCTGAAGTTGAGCCAGTTTTCGGGCGGGACGAGCGGGCCGGAAGTGGCGTATTCGGTGTTGGTCTTAAGCGAGGCGAAGACGATCACCACGATCGGCACGAGGGCGACGAGGGAGCCGAGCACGAGGGAAGCATACTTCCCGGTGGTCCAGAGAGAACGGATCACGAGGATAGGGTCACTTTCTCGTCGGGGACGACCTTGCGCTGGATCCAGGTGACGAGCAGCACGATGATGAGTAGGATCACTGCCATGGCCGAGGCGAGCCCGACCTTGCGGAATACGAACGCAGTCTGGATCGTGTGGATCACGAAGGTCGTGCTGCCGTTGGCCCCGCCGGTGATGATGAACGGCAGTTCGAAGGCCGACAGGCTCCCGGCGATGGCGAGGATGAAGGACAGGCTGATGATGCGCTGGATGCCAGGGGCGATGATGTAGCGGAACTGGTGCCACTTGTTGGCGCCGTCGAGGTCGGCCGCCTCGTAGAGCTCACCGGGGATCGACTGGATTGCGCCGAGGAAGAGCACGAAGTTGAGGCCGATGTAGCGCCATATGGCGACTCCGGCTAGGGAGTAGTTGACGACATCCGGGTTGCCGAGCCACTGGGTGGAAAGGCCGCCCATGCCGAGGAAGCCGAGGACCGCGTCGAGGGTACCGCCCGGCCGGAAGAAGAACAGGAAGATGAACGCGATGGCCACGGCGTTGATCAGGTATGGGAAGAACAGAATGCCCTTGAACAGGCTGCGGAACCGGGTCTTGAAACTGAGGATGGTCGCGAAGTAGAGGGCTAGTGCCATCTGCAGGAACGAGGCGGCGAAGTAGTAGAGGCTGACCGCGAACACCTGCCAGTACTGTGGCTGGGTGAAGATGCGAAGGAAGTTGTCGAAGCCGACGACCTCTTTGGTCTGGTCGAGGCCATCCCAAGAGGTGAAGCTGTACCAGATCATGTTGCCGACTGGAATGTATGTGAAGGTCAGCAGGAGAGCCAGAGGGACGGCCAGGAACAGCCACGGCATGACAATGGCCGTGCGGGTCTTGCCGCCTCGCGCCTCGGTACGGACGAAGCGGCCGGCGAATCCGCGGAGCGTGAATTTGCGGGGCGGGGTGGTGTGTGGGGTGATGGTGCGGAGAGTATCCCCGGGTGCCGGGCGAGCCAGTTGTTCAGACATCCGGCATCCTTTCTTCGGGGATACTCCCCACGGTGTGCACTGTCGTGCGTGATTCTGGTGGTGCGGGCGCGTGACCTTAGCCGACGGACTTGACCGCGTCGGCCCACTTCTTATTCAGCTCGGCGAAGTACGAGGCCTTGTCGCCGTCGGCCGCGCCGCGGGCGACGTCGATGAGCTTCGCCCGGTAGATGTTGCCGGTGAGGTCGATCTCCGAGGCGCTGACGATATCGTTCTCGAGGGCCTCCTTACCGGCCGGGGCGGGGGTCAACTCGAGGTATTCGACGCCCGCAGTGGTGAAGTCGGACAGGATCGCCGGCACCTCACCGTCGGCGAGCGGGGAGAGCCCACCTTGCGCTGCCGCGTAGCCGGACTTCTGGGCAAACCAGTCGATCCACGCGCGGGCGGTTGCCTTATTTTCGGACTTGGCGCTGATGCCGTTCTTGTAGTCGCCAGCGACGGTGGAGTAAAACGTGCCATCGACCTGATGCGGGAACGGCATGTAGCCGATGTCTTCCTTGGCGCCCCCCGCGGTCACGGCGGCATCCTGCATCTGGGTAATCGACCAGGAACCGAGCACCATCGAGGCAACCTTGCCGCTGCCGAGGGAACCTTTTGAGGTCTCCCAGTCGGTCGTGGTGGGATCGGGTTCACTCAGGCCGTCCTTGACGATGTCGAAGAGCAGCCCGTCGGTGATCTCGTGGTACTGGCCCTTAGCCCAAGGGGCGTCGGATGCGACCAGCTTGTTGGACTCGTCGGCGTCGCCGGTGACGGCGCGGTTGCCGTCCCACTGACTCAGCGGCCAGCCGTCCTTGTAATTGGTGTAATAAGGGACAGCGTCTGTCTTGTCCTTGATCAGGGTGAGGTCGGCGAGGAACTCGTCCGGCGTCGTGGGGAGGTCGGTGATCCCGGCGGCCTTCCAGACCTTCTTGTTGTAGACGATGCCCTGCGCGTTGCCGGTCTGGGCGACGCCGTAGGCCTTGCCGTCATAGGCCGCCTCGGTGACGAAGCGGTAGGTCTCGCTGAGCTTCTTCACGGTGTCGAGGGGCTCGAAGAACTGGGGGAGCTGGGCTTTTGTGACGGTGTTAGGAATGAGGAGCACGTCACCGTAGTCGCCGCCCGACATGCGGGTGGCGACGTCAGTCTCGTACTTGGCGATCGCCTCGAACTTGACCTTCGTGCCGGGGTACGCCTTCTCGAACTCGGCGGCGTAGTCCTTGAACGTCGTGTCGACGATGTCGGTGCGGTTTGTCAGCACGGTGATCTCGCCGGTGACTTCACCTGAATCGGCTGAGCCTGATGCGCCGGATGAGCATCCGGCGAGCAATGCGGTGGCCGCGAGAACGGCCGCACCTGCGATGAGCTTCTTTGCCATCTGTTTTTCTCCTGTTCGGTGTCACCCTTGACCCGCTGAGGCACGACCGCGACTTCGCGACTCGTGAATCTCCGGTGTTGCTGTGGGGCTCACGTTAGGCGACTCAAGAAACCCGTGTCAAATGCAAATGTCAGCGCTGTCTTAACGTGTCTACTCCACGCAATACAGCGGGTTTTACAGTAATTCATTGGTTTATAGCGGCCTAAGTTTCCCTAATTCTCGGAAAATTGTCTGTAAAAATGTCTTACGTTGACATAGAATGTTTTGGTGCCGGAGAATCGAGAATGACCACTCAGTCCCGTGCGACCCTGGCCGACGTGGCCCGGCTGGCGGGAGTGAGTTCCAAGACCGTGTCCCGGGTGTTCGCCGGGGCAGGAAACGTGAGCACGGAGACTAGGGAACGTGTGCTCGGCTCGGCGAAGCGGCTGCGCTTCCGGCCGAACAACCTCGCCAGGAGCCTTCGCCATGGCGGCGTCTCGAACACCGTCGCCTTTGTGATTGGCGATCTCACCAACCCGTTCTACTTCCACGTAGCCGCCGGGATCGAGCGGGAGCTCGCCGCGAGCGGGCTAACCATGGTGCTGGCAACCACCGACGACTCGCCGGAGAGCGAGGAGGTCGTCGTCGACGCACTGCTCGCCCAGCGTGTGCGCGCGCTGCTGCTGATCCCGGTGGCCGACGATCAGTCGTACCTCGATGGCGAACGGCAGCTGGGCACGCCCGTGATCAGCGTCGACCGTCCGGCCCGCAACCTGCTCGCCGACTCGGTGGTGCTGCAGAACCGGCAGGGCATGGCGGATGCCGTGCGGTCGTTGACGGCGCTCGGCCACCGCAAGATCGGCTTCGTCAGCAACCCGTCCGCGATGTACACGCTGCGCGAGCGCCTCGCCGGCTACCGGGAGGCACTTCGAGAGGTCGGGGTGACGGACACGGCCCGCTGGGAACACGTTGACAACGACCCGGCCATCTCGCCGGAGCAGGCCGTGCGCGATCTCCTCGACCGTCCCGACCCGCCGACGGCGATCGTCGCCGGCAACAACCGGGCGAGCGCGGGGGCCGTGCGGGTGCTCCGTGACCGGGAGCCGGCGGTCGCCTTCATCGGCTTCGACGACTTCGAACTGGCGGATGCCCTCGGCATCTCCGTCGTCGGCTACGACACCATAGAGCTCGGGCGCTCGGCCGCCCGGCTCGCGCTGGAGCGGCTCGCCGACCCCTCGGACTTCACCAAACAGCTCGAACTCCCCACCCGGGTGATCCACCGCGGGTCGGGGGAGATCCCGCCGCCGCGCTGAGCGGGCTGGCCCGCCAGGCGGTTAGCCCAGCCGACGCTGCAGCCAAGCAGCCTGGCGTCCCGAGAGATAGCGCACGATCTCCTGATAGGGGTCTTCCTCGGTCATCCCGACGGCACGTTCGAAGTGGCAGAGGAATGGCACGTCCGGGATCACGCCGACAAGCCCGTCGGTGAGCCCGGCCGCGGCGAGGGCGATGCCGCCGCCCTGGCTGCCGCCGCGGACCGCGACGCGATTGGGGTCGATCCGGTTCAGGGTGCGGATGGCGTCGATGGCGCGCACGGCATCCGTGTAGATCCGGCGATAGTAGTGGTCGTGCGGTGATTCGATGCCGCGCGTCATGAATCCGGGTACGGACGGCCCGGTTCCGTGCGGGTCGGAGGTGTGGCCGCCGGAGCCCTAGACGCTGCCGTGGCCACGGGTGTCCATGAACAGATAGGTGTAAGCTGGCGGGGACCCAGGTCAGCCGCGCGTGGGGGACCGAGCCCGCCTCCGTAACCGTTGTCTTCGACCACGGCGGGCAGGGGCCCGGTCGTACCGGCGGGAAGCAGGTACCACGCGTCCACCGGCTGGCCGCCGAAGCCGGGGAACACTAGGTCGTAGACCTCGACCTGGGTCAGCGGCGAGTTCAGCCGGGGTTCGGTCGGGAATAGGCGGGCCTCGGCGAGCGTGCTGCGCCAGAACTCGTCGAAGTCGGCCGGTTCAGCGACCTGGGGGTGGTAGTCCCGGAGCTCCGGGATACTGAGGTAGAACCGAGGCATTGCGGGTCTTTTCGGTGGACTGGGGGTAGCGTCAGGTGGTCTGACGGGAGACGATGCGGGCGTAGCGGTTGCCGAGGGCCATCAGCTCGTCGTGGCTACCGAGCTCGACGATCCGACCCTTCTCGATGTAAGCGATCCGGTCGGCTTCCCGGATAGTCGAGAGCCGGTGCGCGGCGATCAGGGTGGTGCGGTCGCGGAACAGGGTGGTGAGGGCATCCTTTACCATGCCTTCCGAGTCGGCGTCGAGTGCGCTGGTCGGCTCGTCGAGGATGAGGATGCGCGGGTCGCGCACGAGGGCGCGTGCGATCGCGAGGCGCTGCCGCTGCCCGCCGGAGAGACCGGAGCCGCGGGTGCCGACGATGGCGTCGAGGCCGGCGCCTGCCGGGGAATCGGCGGGGCCGAGGATGTCGAGCGCATTCGCACCACGCAGGGCGGTGAGGATGGTCTCGTCGTCGATCCCGGTGAGGCCGTAAGCCACGTTGTCGCGGATCGTGCCCTCGAACAAGACGGATTCTTGCGGCACGATCGAGACGTGGCCGCGCACGCTGCGCATGTCTAGGGTGTTCATGTCGTGGCCATCGAGCAGTACCCGGCCGGTGGACGGGCGCACGAAGCCGAGCACGAGGTTGAGCAGGGTCGACTTGCCGGAGCCGGAGGGCCCGACCAGGGCGATTGTCTCGCCGGCCCGGATCGAGAGGGTGATGTCGGTGAGGGCGGGACGCCCGCCGAGGTAGCGGAAGTTGACCCCGTCGAGTTCGATTGCCCCGGAGACTGATGCGACGAGGTCGCGGCCGTCGTTGACCTCGATGTCGGGTTCCTCCATGATCTCCGCGATCGAGCGCATCGACTCGCGGCCGCGGGAGACCACGGGCGTGACGTTCAGCAGGTTAACGATTCCCCCGGTCAGCACAGTGAAGTAGGTACCCAGGAGAACGACCTGGCCTGGGCTAATTGGGATCAGCTGGGTGATCGAGGCGGCGGATGCTCCGACTAGGCAGGCCACGCCGAGCACCTGGTAAGAGACCCAGGAGAACGCGCCGAACCGCCCGTTGAGGGTGTCCAGTTCCTGCCCGGCGACGCTGACGCTGCGTGCATGCCCGGCGACCCGCTTGGAGGCCACCAATTCCAGGCCGTGGCCGCGGGTGATCGGGATGAGCGCGGCCATCTCGCCGACGCCGGCCGAGAATCGTTCCACCTCGAGGCGAAAGCTCTCGTTGCGCATCCCGGCCCTGGCGCGGATGTAGCGTACGAGCAGCGCGGCCACGGGTACGGTGATCGCGAACACGCCCACGAACGCGGGAACCGCGATCGCGGTGATCACGATCGCACCGGTGAGGGTGAACACCGTGGAAAGTACGGTAGGGAATGCCTGCTGCATCATCAGCTCGAGGTTCTCGACGTCGCGCACCACCTTGGTCTGCACGATCGAGGCGCTCTGCCGGTTGTGAAAGCCGATCGACAGGCGCTGCAGTCGTTCGGTGAGGGCGTTGCGCACGTCGACGGCCATCGATCGGGTGGCCCGGCTGGAGCCGCGTACGTAGAGCATATGGAACGGATAGTTCAGGGTGAGCAGTGCGGTCGCTAGCCCGGCTAGCAACCACAGGCTGGGCAGGGGACCACGGGCGATGACGATGTCGATGATCGCCGCGGTCAGTGGAGGGAGCAGCCAAGCTGGGCTGTCCTTGACCAGAAAAGCCAGGGTGGAGAGCGAGAGCCGGCCGCGGTAGGGCCGGAGCAGGCGGAGGAACGACCGGAACGGCTCGGTCTTCACAACACCCTGCTCGATCGCGTTCGTTCGGGACGGATCACCCATGGCACACCTCTTCGACGGCCGCGCCGGGCGCAGCGATAACGGTTCGCCCGCCGTGCCTGAAAGACGGTCCGAAGGTCGAATGCGTTGACGGGTGCGTCCTCTGCCTTGGTGTGTTCGGCACGCCTAGGCTGTCGCGGTGCGAGGTCGCTGACACCGGTAAGGGTGTCAGCGCCCAGCCTAGCGGCGTTTGGCGGGTGGCAGGGTGTCCCGGCGTCTCTCCCGAACCGCTACCGCCGCCGCCCCGGAAACCGAGCACGGAGGAAGGCGCACCGGCGAAACGACGCTATGCCGACCCGCGCCTGCCTGTAACTCGACGGCGATTGGGTAGCCGATGGTTCAGACATAATCAGTAACTACCGGTGTCACGATTCAGAATCTGGACCGCCCCCGGATCGATGCAGAATCGGACTTCTCCGGTCGAGACTTCCCGATAAAAGGCCCTTTTCGAGGCTCTTGTGACATAACCGTGGGTCTTTTGGAGCGCCTTAACGGCCGCACGCCGCTCCCCGCCTAGGTTTCTAACTGTCAAAGGTAAGAAATTCGGGAACGGAAAAAGCGGCGTGCGAACTCTAAGAATATGGCGAACCCTTCTCGGTGTCGAGAAGACGTTCGTCGAAGACATCGATCTTGATCTGGAGAGCAGGATTCTGATCGCGTCGGTGCGTCCGATGGCGTCGAAGCGGAACCGCTGCGGGTCCTGTCAGAAGCGCAGCCCCCGTTACGACCTCGGTGATGGGCGGCGGCGCTGGCGTGCGTTGGACGTGGGCTCGATTCAAGTTCACCTTGAAGCTGACGCGCCCCGAGTGTCCTGCCGCGTCCACGGCGTGATCGTCGCCGCCGTGCCCTGGGCCCGGCACCAAAGCGGTCACACCCTGTTCTTCGACGACCAGGTCGCATGGTTGGCCACGCAAACATCTAAGACCGCCATCACCGTGCTGATGCGCATCGCGTGGCGCACCGTCGGCGCGACCATCACCCGGGTCTGGGCCGACACCGAGAAGCAATACGACCAGTTCGCGGACCTCACCCGGATCGGAATCGACGAGATCAGCTACAAGCGCGGCCACAAGTATTTGACCTGTGTCGTCGACCACGATTCCGGCCGCCTCGTGTGGGCAGCGCCTGGCCAAGACAAAGCCACCCTCGCGACATTTTTTGACGCGTTGGGCCCGGAGCGTTCGGCGCAGATCACTCATGTGTCTGCGGACGGCGCGGCCTGGATCGCCAGTGTTGTCGTGGAACGAGCCCCCAACGCCGTCCGTTGCGCTGACCCGTTCCACGTTGTGAAGTGGGCCACCGAAGCCCTCGACGAGGTCCGACGCAGCGCGTGGAACGATGCCCGCAAAGCTGCCCGGCACAACGAAGCTCGGCGGGGCCGTGGCCGACCTGCCGCCGATGCTCCCGCTCGCCCGGACAGCGCCCGAGCGGCCGGCATCAAGAACTGCCGTTACGCGCTCTGGAAAAATCCGGAGAACCTGACCGAGAAGCAGCAAGCAAAGCTCGCCTGGATCGTGCAAACCGACCCACGGCTGGCACGCGCCTACTACCTGAAGGAAGGCCTCCGGGTCATTTTCAAACTGCCCCTCGACGAAGCGACCGAAGCGCTCAATAAATGGGTCAGCTGGGCCCGCCGCTGCCGGATCCCTTCGTTCGTGAAACTCCAACGCAGCATCGTCAAACACCGCGCTGCGATCCTCGCCTCCATCGAACACGGACTCTCCAACGGCCGCATCGAATCCATGAACACCAAGATCCGACTCATCACCCGCATCGCCTTCGGCTTCAAATCCCCCGACGCCCTCATCGCCCTCGCCATGCTCAGCCTCGGCGGCCATCGGCCAGTGCTCCCCGGCCGTGTTTAACCCACGGTTACGTCAGGCGAGCCCTTTTCGATCATCGATTATAGCGAACGAGAAGTAGTAGTTTCTCGTCTGGTCGGTCCGGTGTAGACGTGCATAATTCCTGATGAGCGTCATAATTCGCTATCCTGGCCAGCGCATCGCCACTTTGAAACAACCTGCAATTAACGCAAGTTGTTTGACTACTACTTGTCATAATATCTATTATCAATCATTTGGGGTGGGATTTTGGGTGTGATGTGGATGCTTTCGTCCTGTGATCTACTTGTCTTTTCCGTGTAGATGATGTGGGATGAGTGTATGAGTACTACAACGGCACGCCCGGGACGTCAGGGCTACGAAGATTCCCTTCGGCTTTCGACGGCTGAAATCGTTGGAGGGCTGCGGGAGACATTGGGCGCGAAGCTCGTGGCGTATCTGGGAGGCGTTCGTGAGACCCGCGCCGTTCGAGAGTGGGCCGAAGGAACAAGGGCGCCGTCGAGCGACGTTGTGCTCCGGTTGCGTACGTCGTTCTATGTGATGGCGATACTGCGGGACCGCGAATCGGCGTCGACCGTCGCAAGCTGGTTCCAGGGCATGAACCCGGAACTGAATGACGTCTCGCCGGCGCGAGTCCTTCGGGAGCAGGAGCTCGAGACTGCGGGCCCCGCTGTGCTTGCGGCGGCTCGTTCCTTCGTGGCGTTCGGCTGAGCAGGCGTGAGTGGCACAGACCTGGCCATTGTCACTATCGACCAACAGCTGTGGCGGGTCGGATTCCGTCCCGAACCGTGGGCGTGCAGCGACTGGAAGTACGCCGCCGAAGGCGGGCGTTTCAACGGTCGCTGGGATGACGTTCATGGGCAGTTTTGGACGGTCTATGCCGGCGATTTACTTTTCGCGTGCCTGATCGAAGTTCTCGCGAAGTACCGGGTAGACGCCTCTCTCGCCGATGCTTTGGATCAAATTTTTGAGGATCTGGCGGACACGGAAGAATATCCCGCCCGGCCACCGGCTTTCGTGAGCTACCGCTGGCTCGAGGGCCGGTGTGCATCCAGCGCCAGTGTGCATGGATCTTTCTGTGTGGTGACAGCCACTGGAACCATCTCGGCGTTACGGCCACGATTCGCCTTGCTGGCTCACGAGTTGGGCGCGACTGCCGTTGACTCGGCTGCGCTGAAGGATTCAGGCCCACGCGACCTCACTCGCTCGGTCGCCAGCTGGCTGTACCAGCTGACTGATCCCACTGTTGATGGCATCCAATTCAGATCCCGTCATGGCGATGACCTTCCCCTGTGGGCGATCTTTGAGCGGCCATCGGCTGATGCTGACCTGTCTCCTCTTCTTGCAGGCATCGTCTCGGTGGCACTCACTCCAGAAACCGCCGAGTTAGTCGAGGCGTTCGCCATCCTCGGACTGGGCTGGTCCGACTGACCTGATCGGGGTCTGAAGTGAACGTTTCTGCTCGCCCGCGAAATCACTAATAACTCACTAAGCGCCTCCTTGGCTCTGGGAGTGCAGTTCACCGACGTTCGCACTCGGGCATCAACGGATTTCTCGATTCGGGGTCTGACCCGTAGCAACCCAGGCGCGCATGCCTCCGTGCAGGTGCTTCACCCGCGAGTAGCCGCGCCGTTGCAGTTCGGCGAGTACTGCAGCCGAGCGCGACCCGGCCGTGCAGTGCAGCACCAGATCCCGGTCGCGCGACAGTTCGTGCTCGGCATCGCCGGCGAAGATCCGGCCCTGGGACACCAGCCGTGAGCCCGGGATGCTCTCGATCTCGCGTTCGTCGCTGTCCCTCACGTCGATCAGGTCGAAGTCGATCAGTCCCGCATCGCGGCGTTCGAGCATGGTGACCAGCTCGCGAACGGTGATCGTCGCGTCGGCATCTGTCATCGGTGTCGGCGCCAACCCGCAGGACAGTTCGTAGTCGGCCAGGGCGGTGACCGGCGCGCGGTCCGGGTCTTGCGATAGCCCGATCTCCCGCCATGATGAGGTCAGTGCGTCGAATAGTAGAACGCGGCCGAGCAGCGTGCGGCCGACGCCGGTGATGAGCTTGACAGCATCCGTCACCATCATCGATCCCACTGCTGCGCACAGCATGCCGAAGACGCCGCCCTCAGCGCACGACGGCATCGAGCCGGCCGGCGGGGCTTCCGGGTACAGGTCGCGGTAGGTGGGACCGTGCTTTTCCCAGAAGACGCTCACCTGCCCGTCGAATCGGTAGATCGCGCCCCACACGCAGGGCAGGCCGAGCAGGGCCGCGGCATCGCTGATCAGGTAGCGGGTGGCGAAATTGTCGGTTCCGTCCACGATGAGGTCGTAGCCGGCCATCACGTCGAGGGCGTTCTGTGCGGTCAGTCGTGCATTGTGCAGTTGCACGGTGACGAGCGGGTTGAGCCGGGCGACGGCGTCGCGCGCGGACTCGAGTTTGGTGCGCCCCACGTCGTTCATGCCATGAATGACCTGGCGTTGCAGGTTGCTGAGGTCGACCACGTCGTCGTCGACGATCCCTAGCGTGCCGACACCGGCGGCAGCAAGATAGAGCAGAACCGGGGATCCGAGACCCCCGGCGCCGACCACGAGCACTCGGGCATTCTTCAGCCGCCGCTGACCGAGCGTGCCGATCTCGGGGATCATCACGTGCCGCGAATAGCGTTCCAGTTCCTCGCGGGTGAGCCCGTCGGCCGGTTCTACGAGGGGCGGAAGCGTGTTCACAGGTCGGGCCGTCCCCCCATGGACGACGAAGCCTGGGCATGTTCTCGTTTGGGAATACGTCCAGCGCGAGCCGCGAGGCGCCCGGCGATGACGGCATGCTTGAAGGCAGCAGCCATCATCCCGGGATTCTGCGCGCGAGTCACGGCGGTGGCCAGGAGCACGGCGTCGCAGCCCAGCTCCATGGCCAGCGCGGCGTCCGAGGCGGTTCCGATGCCGGCATCCAGCACGACCGGAATCTTGGCCCTGGCCACAATGAGTTCGATGTTATGCGGGTTGAGAATGCCGAGCCCCGTGCCGATCGGGGCACCGAGGGGCATGACAGCGGCGGCTCCGAGGTTCTCGAGCCGCAGGGCCAGAACCGGATCGTCGTTCGTATACGCGAAGACCGCGAAACCGCGGCTGACCAGCTGTTCCGTCGCGTCGACGAGCTCAACGGCGTCGGGCAGTAGAGTGTGCTCGTCGGCGATCACCTCAAGCTTCACCCAGTTGGTGTCGAGCGCCTCCCTGGCGAGCTCGGCCGTGAGCACCGCTTCGCGCGCAGTGAAGCAGCCGGCCGTGTTGGGCAATGCCCGAATGTTGTGCAGGTTCAGCAGGTCGAACAATGACCCGGCCACGTCGGGGCTATAACGGCGCATGGCGACGGTGGTGAGCTGGGTACCCGAGGCGAGCAGTGCCCCGCCCAGCCCAAGCAGGCTGGGGGAACCGCCCGTGCCCATGATGAGGCGAGACGTGAACGGCACCCCGTCGATCACCAACAGGTCCTCGTTGGACTCCTCTGGGCCCGGCCCGACCGGGTGTGTTGCGATGCTCGTGGACATCGTTCAGCCGCCCTGTACTGCGGTGACGACTTCGACGTCGTCGCCGGCTTCGAGAACCGTGGTGGCCCAGCGGCTGCGTGGCACCACTTCGGAATTGCGGGCCACGGCAACGCCGAGCCGGTCGCCATCAACGGCCTGCCCGTCGGCCGCGATCTGCCGGCCGGTCGCGCCGGTGACAAGATCAATGACGGTCTCGCCGACCACGAGCGAACGCGGGGCTCCGTTGAGAGTAATACTGGCGGGGGGCGGCGTGTGGACTGCTCTGGTGTCAAACATGGGCTGCTTTCTGCGCGGCGGGAGTGGCCGGCACGGCGGATTCGATCGGTGCGGCGGATTCGCCAGGCACAGAATAGCGGTCAGGACGAAATCTTAGCCACCGGGCGTCGACGAAGCCGTCCAGCAGCTGCACACACACCTGCGCCGCGATCGGAGTGAGCAGCACACCGTGGCGAAAGAATCCCGTGGCGACGATAAGGCCGGGGATGACCTCGTCTGGCTCGTCGTCACGGCCTTCGGGCGCAGGACCAGAGTCCGGCGATACCGGGCGGCGGGAAACACGGCCGAGCAGCGGCGCATTGTCGGGCGTTCCGGGGCGCGCACGGGCGGTGCACTCAACGAGTTCGAGCTCGGCAACAGCGGGCACGAGCACCTGCGCGTCACGCAGCAGTCGGTGCACGCCGCCGGCCGATACCGCGGAAGACCCGTCTTCCCTCGATGTCGCGCCGAGCACGATCGTTCCGTCGGAGCGCGGCACCAGATACACCGGCAACCCGCGCACGACGCCACGGATCGTGGCGGTGAGCAGCGGCCGGAGGTGTTCGGGAACGCGCAGGCGCAGGATGTCTCCGTATACCGGGCGCAGTGGAAGTTTCGGCCCGGGGGGCAGCCCGTCGAGGTTCGCCGCACCGAGTCCGTTCGCGACGATGACCTCGTCGCACCGAACCGTGCTCCCATCGACAAGGCTGACGCCGGTGACCCGGGAGGCAGCATCCGTCTGCGTGCTGTGCAGCAGCCCGATGGCGTTCTGCCGAATCAGGTGATCGTGCGCCCAGGCATCTAGCGTCGCCCGGGCCTTGATCGCGCCCAGTAGCTGCGTGGCCAACCGCCGGGGGTCAACTTGGTGGTCGTCGTCGACGCTGAACGCGCCCGACAGCTGGGACGAGAGCATCGGTTCGAGGGCGCGCGCTTCACGGATGCGCAGCGGCGTCACCGAGAGTCCCTGCGTCAGTTGCGCGCCGCGCAAATCGGCCAGCGCCTGCCGGTCTGCCGCGTCGGCGCCCACCACGAGGGTGCGTGTCATACGGTAACCGGAATCGCCGGTGTCACTCGAGAGTGGGCGCACGAAGTCGGGGTATAGGGCTGCCGACGCCAGCGTCAGCTCGAGGAGGTCCTCCTCCTCGTAGTGCATTTCGCTGACGGCCGCGAGCATTCCGGCCGCGGCATAGGTTGCACCCGAGGCTGGTGCCGGGTCGATTATGGCCACGGTGCGACCCGACTCTGCCACCGCCCAGGCGATTCCGAGGCCCACAATGCCAGCGCCGATGACGGCGACGTCCACGGTGCATAGCACGGCTGGTTCGACCATGAAGCTGTTCCTTCCCTACGCCGGTATTAGCCGGATCAGGTCTCGTTGCGCGAGCAACACGGTCGGCCGGTAAGTGAATAACCGATGCCCTCTCAGCCTGTCTCCCCTGGTGGTGCAGGCTCCCGTAGATCGCCTTTAGTCTAGTTCTTATGTCCCTCGACCAGGTCCAGCTGTACCTTTGCACCAACGCCCGTAAAACGGAGAATGACTTCCCATCGTTCCTGGATGCCGCTTTCGCCGGCGGCGTGGACGTGATCCAGCTGAGGGACAAATCGATCGAGGCCGCCGAAGAACTGGAACTTCTGAGCGTCCTGAGGGCGGTTGCCGAGCGCCGCGGCAAGCTGTGGGCAGTGAACGACCGAGCCGATATCGCCGTTCTGAGCGAGGCCCCGGTGTTACATGTTGGGCAGAAGGATCTGTCGGTGCCCGATGCCCGCCGGCTGGTGGGCAAAGCGACCGTGATCGGCCGCTCCAGCCACACCCCACAGCAGGTGAGCGCCGCGTTGGTAGACCCTCGACTGGATTACTTCTGCGTCGGTCCGGTGTGGGCGACGCCGACGAAACCGGGGCGGAGTGCGGTAGGCGCGGAGCTCGTGCGCTACGCGGCCGAACAAGTACGGCACTCCAAGAGCAGTCTTCCCTGGTTCGCCATTGGTGGCATCGACCTCGGCAATGTCCAGCAGGTCGTGGCCGCCGGCGCGAGCCGCGTCGTGGTCGTGCGCGCAATCACCGAGGCCGACGACCCCACGGAGGCCGCCCGACAGCTGCGCGCCTGCCTACCCTCGCTCGCGTAGTGAAGGCATCGATCGCGCTCGTTCTGGCCATACTGATGTGGGCCGGCAGCTACGTTGTCGGGCATATCGCGGTGCAGACTATGTCGACCGTGGAACTCACTTGGTTACGCTGACTGCTCGCGTGCATCCCGCTGCTCCTCCTCGCCCAGATCGTGGAGAAGCCAGACTGGCGCGTGGTGGCAGACTCGTGGCCTCGGCTCTTGCTGCTCGCCTCGCTTGGTATCGCCAGGTACAACCTGCTGCTGTACACGGCGCTGCAGTACACGACGCCGCAGCCTGCGTCGCTCATCAATGCGGCCAATCCGGCCGTGATGATGGTGGTGCTTGCGGCGATCCTCGTGCGTGAGCGGCCGGGGTGCTCGTCTTCGCCGGTGTCGCTCTCAGTTCGTTGCGCCCCGCTCGCCGTCCTCGCCACCCGGCCGATCCGGTGCCGTCAGCCCCCAAACGTTTCGTAGAGGAATACATTCGATGACCCAGCCCATCCCCCGCGTACTCAGCATTGCCGGCACAGACCCCACCGGCGGCGCAGGGATCCAAGCGGACTTGAAGAGCATCTCCGCGCACGGCGGCTACGGCATGGCCGTCGTTACCGCGCTCGTCGCTCAGAACACCCACGGGGTCCGCTCCGTGCACATCCCGCCCGCGCAGTTCCTGCGCGAGCAGCTGAGGGCCGTCAGCGACGACGTCACCATCGACGCGGTCAAAATCGGCATGCTGGGCAATGCGCAAATCGTCGACGTGGTAGATCTCTGGCTCAAAGAAGTGAACCCCCCGGTAGTGGTCGTGGACCCGGTGATGGTCGCCACCAGCGGGGATCGGCTGTTGGAACCGGTGGCCGAAGAGGCCGTGATCCGACTGCTCAATCGTGCCGACCTTGTCACTCCGAATCTGGCGGAACTGGGGGTGCTGCTTCGAGAGCCGACAGCCCTGGCCTGGTCGCAAGCGCTTGAGCAGGGACACCGACTTTCAGCCGCCCACAACGTCATCGTGTTGGTCAAGGGCGGTCATCTGGAGGGGGCCCAGTGTCCGGACGCCTTGGTTGATGCCACGGGTGGGCTGGCCGGTGGCCGCCAGATCATCCAGGTGAGCGCCCCGCGGGTGGCCACCTCCAACACGCACGGGACAGGATGCTCAATGTCCTCGGCAATGGCAACTCTCCAAGCGCGGCACAATGATTGGAACGAGGCGTTGACTGTGACCAAGGCCTGGTTGCAGGACAGTTTGAGGCATGCTGACGATCTCCATGTCGGCTCTGGGCGCGGTCCCATTCACCATTTTCATCAGCTCTGGGCCGCGGGGAAGGCTTAGCAGGTCGCCGCCGCCGTGGGATGCGGCGGCTGGAAGCACATCGAGTCCATTCTCGGTTATGCTCGCTTTTGTACACGGGAGTCCGGTGAGCCGGGCTGAGAGGGAGCTCTTCAAGCTTCGACCGTTGAACCTGATCTGGATCATGCCAGCGCAGGGAGGCCATCAATCTCACATCCCGTGCCCAAATCCCAGTATTCAAGGAGGGCACGACAATGGACGCACCACATTCGAATAATTCCGTCCGCAATCGACGACGCTGTGCAGGGGGGATGATCGGCGCCCTGGCACTTGCGGCCACGGCAGCGCTGACCGGCTGCGCGTCGGCGTCACCGCTAAGCTCCGCTTCCGGCAACGAGACCACGCCGATTAGTTTCGCGCTCGACTGGACGCCGAACACAAACCACACGGGACTGTATGTAGCCATCGACAAGGGCTTTTTCACCGAGGCGGGCTTGGACGTTCAGGTGCTCCCCTATAGCCAGTCGTCGACCGACGCCCTCATCAACGCGGGCGCCGCCGACTTCGGCATCAGCTTTCAGAACACCGCCACTTTTGCGGCGGCAACGGGGGTGGGGAATGTTTCGGTCATGTCGGTGCTCCAGCACGATGCCACAGCGATCGGTGTTTTGGCGTCCCGCGAGGACATAACTAGCCCGAAAGACCTCGACGGGAAGATCTTCGGAACGGCTGGTCCGAGCGCCACCTTCTCCACGGAAGCGTCCCATGCCATCAAGAATGCGGGCGGCACCGGCAAGTTCACCCAAGTCACGCTTGGTACCTCCGCTTATGAGGCGCTCTACGCCGGCAAAGTCGACTTCACGTCGGCCTTCACAACCTGGGAAGGAATTGATGCGTCCCTGCGCGGCACTCCGATGAAGTTCTTCAACCTCTCTGACTACGGCGTCCCCGACCAATACTCGGTGATCGTCGAAGGAAACAAGGGCTGGATCAAGGAACACGCCAGTGCTACCAAGGAGTTCGTTCAGGCCCTCCAGAAGGGGTATCAGTACGCCGCTGACAACCCGGATGCTGCGGCCAGGATCCTGATCGATGCGAACCCCGGTGTCTTCGAAAATACTGAACTCGTCTACCGCAGCCAGAAGGAATTGAGCGCTAACTACCTCAAAGACGCCACCGGTCAGGTCGGCGCCCAAACGAGCGCGCAGTGGCAGCAACTGGCCGATTTCCTCTACCAGGCTGACCTCTTGGTTGACGGAAACGGCGACCCACTCACCGCGCCCCTGGACACCGCCACGCTATTTTCCGACCAATACCTCAGCGAGAAGTAACGCTCTCGGTCGCGCGACTCGAACCAGGTGAACACTGTGACCGCGCCGACGAGTACTCGAGGCGAAAGCATGCCGAAAACTGTTCTCCGCCGAACAATTCGGGGCGTCAAAACAGCACTCACTACGCTGGTTCCCTCTCTGGTGATCGTCATCGCTCTTCTGGCGGCGTGGCAGATTGCCGTGACCGCGGGCCAAGTGCAGCCGGCAATCCTCCCCTCTCCCTTGCGCATTCTGGAACAGGGTTGGAACGCCCGGGACACCATCTGGGCGAACACTGTACCCACGCTGCAAGCAACCCTTCTCGGCTTCGCTGTTTCCCTGACGGTCGCATGGGCCCTGGCCATCGTGATCGACTTCTCGCCGTGGCTTCGGCGGGCGCTGATGCCACTGCTCGTGGCATCTCAGACAATACCCATCATCGCCATTGCGCCGCTGATGATCATCTGGTTCGGTTTCGGTGTGCTGCCCAAAGTCATCGTTATCGCACTGGTGACGTTCTTCCCGGTCACGGTTGGACTGATCGACGGATTTAATCGAACCGATCGTGAAGCCACTAATCTGCTGCGGAGCATGGGTGCCAACCGGTGGAAACAGTTCATCTATGTCCGGCTTCCCTCCGCCCTCCCGTCTTTCTTCACGGCGCTTCGCATCGGCATCGCCTACGCGGTCACTGGAGCTATTTTTGCCGAGTACGTCGGAGCCCAACAAGGACTCGGAATCTACATGGCCCTGATGAAGAACTCGTTTCGCACAGACCTCGTCCTCGCCGCTGTCGTGGTCACCGCGACAATCAGCATCGCCTTCTTCCTCCTGACCTACGTCGCCGAGCGGCTGATCATCCCGTGGCACTCGAAAGAACGCAGGAGCCGGAATGTCTAACGCCCCGCCGAAAACGCCCAAGGTCGAAGTGCGCGGCATTGGTAAATCTTTTCAACTCGGTCGAAGGCAATCACGGCAGGTCATCGACAACGTCTCTTTCTCTGCACAGCCAGGTGAATTCGTTTCGATCATCGGCCCGAGTGGATGCGGCAAGAGCACCCTGTTCAACATCATGGCCGGACTGGAAAAGCCCACCACAGGCGACGTCCTCGTCGATGGCGTAGCCGCCACGGGGGAACGCGCGCATTTTGCCTACATGCCGCAGAAAGACCTACTTTTCCCTTGGCGCACCATCCTTCAGAACACCGCTCTCGGCCTCGAAGCTTCCGGCGAGAGTAAAAAGAACGCCCGTTTGGCCGCTCAGGCGCTTTTCCCGGCCTTCGACCTCTCCGGTTTCGAGAAATCGCACCCGTTCGAGCTCTCCGGCGGTATGCGCCAGAGAGCTGCTCTACTGCGTACCGTGGTTCAGGGCCGAGACGTTCTCTTGTTGGACGAGCCGTTCGGTGCGCTGGATTCGCTGACCCGCACGGAAATGCAATCATGGTTGCAGGACATGTGGTCCAGGAACTCGTGGACCGCAGTGCTCATCACCCACGATATTCGCGAAGCGATCTACCTGGCCGACCGGGTGGTCGTCTTGAGCGCACGGCCAACGTCTGTGCGCCTGAACCTCACCATCAACCTGCCGAGGCCACGCCAGTTGTCGATGATGACCTCGGCGGTGTTCAAGGAGCATGAACTCGAACTCCTCACAACTCTTCACGAGCAATCCCGCACGTCACTCTAATTTCAGCGCCGACGTGACACCATGGGCCGCTCCAGTCCCAGATTCCCGCGCAACGTGCCGGCGGTGTAGGCGGTGCGGAAGAGTCCGCGTCGCTGCAGCACCGGGATGACCTCGTCTATGAAGTCATCCAGCGATTCCGGCAGAAGGGGCGGCATGAGATTGAATCCGTCTGCGGCGCCGGAGTGGAACCAGAGCTCAATCTGGTCCGCAATCTGCTCCGGGGTGCCGAGCATGGTGCAATGGCCGCCCCCGGCGGCGAGCCGGCCGAGCAATTGCCGCACCGTGGGTTGCTCCGCCTCGATGAGGCGCAGAATCGTGGCGTACCGGCCCTGCGGGCCGCTGAAGTCGCCAAGCGGTGCCAACGGCGGCACCGGGGCATCCAGTTCCCAGCCGCTGCAGTCCTCCTGCACGAACACACTCAACTGGGCCAACGACTGCTCCGCCGGGAGCAGTGCGTCGACCTTGGCCTGTTTGGTGCGGGCTTCGGCCTCCGTGGAGCCCACATAGGTGACCAGTCCCGGCATGATGGATACGTTCTCCGGGTTGCGCCCCGCCGCGGCGATCCGCCGCTTCACATCCGCGTAATAATCCTGGGCGCTCTGTACATCATAGGCGACCGCGTAGATTCCCTCCGCGTACCGGGCGGCCAGATCCCGACCTTGCTCGGACGCGCCGGCCTGGAACAGCACCGGTCGGCCCTGTGGCGATCGCGGAACGGTCAACGGGCCGTCCACGCGGAAGTGTTCACCGGCATGATTGATCGGCCGCACTCGTGCCGGGTCGGCGAAGAGTCCGGCCCGATCCAGGATGAGGGCGTCGTCGGCCCACGAATCCCACAGGCGCAGCGCAACCTCGATGAACTCGGCCGCCCGGCTGTATCGGTCTTTGTGGGAGGGCATCACCTCCAGCCCGTGGTTGCGGGCCTCGGCATCGAACATGGAGGTGACCACGTTCCAGCCGACCCGTCCATTACTGATGTGGTCGAGGGAGGCCAGCATCCTCGCTGCGTGGAAGGGAGTGTAAAAGGTAGCAGAAACAGTGCTGACCAGACCGATCCTGTCCGTAACCCGTGCCATCGCCGCCAACGCCGTTAACGGCTCGAAAAACCACCGAGGGCCAGCAGTGACGTCGCCGACGGACTGCCCATCGGCGAAGAACACAGCGTCAAAAAGGCCGCGTTCCGCGGTTTGAGCAAGACTCTCGTAATAACCAATATCTCCGAGCTGCTCCAGTGACGACCCGGGGCGACGCCAAGCAGCGCTGTGGTGGCCGCAGCCCATGAGAAACGCATTGAAATGAAGCTGGCGTGGGTTCGACATTACAAACCCTTTCAGTTCATGACCAGGCCGCCGTCGACCACCAGATTCTGGCCCGTGACGGACCGTGCCCACGGGGACGCGAAGAACAGAACGGCGTCGGCGAATTCCGCCGGGGTGGTGACCTTCCCCAGCGGGGTGGCCGCGGCGATGAAATCGAACACTTCCTCGGGGGTGGCAGCGCTCGCATCCGTTGTGCGCAAAAGCCCGCCAGAGACCATGTTCACCGCGATATTGTGCTGGCCAAGATCTGCTGCCAGAGTGCGAGTCAAGGCCAGCAAGGCCGCCTTGGCGGAAGTGTAGTCGTGGTACGGGACCACCGGGTTCTGGAACAGGTTGGTGCCAATATTGATAATTCGGCCGAACCCGAGTTCGCGCATGCCGGGCAGTGCCTGCTGAGTGGTGTTCAGCGCGCTGCGCACGCTCCCGGAGAACTGGGCCTCGAACTCCTCCCAGGTGATTCCTGCAGCACCGGAGCGGGCGTCACCGTTGAACGAGAAATCCGCCAGCGCGTTATTGACCACTGTGGTGACGGGGGAACCGAAATGTGCTGCAGCCGCAGCGAGCAGTTCCGCGACCTGAGCGGCGTCCGTGACGTCGGCCTGCACAGCAATCGCCTGCTTACTTCCATAATCTGCAGCGAGAGCCTGCGCGCCGGCCGCGCTGGTGCGATAATTAATGATCACTCTGGCGCCCTGCGCGGCGAAGGCCGCCACAATGCTGTGCCCCAGGCCTCGCCCGCCACCGGTGACCAAGACAATCTGTTCTGCTAATTGCATGGATTTTCTTCACCTTAAATTAGGCGAAAGGATGTGGTTCGGCCCCAGTACGGTGCGCAATCCCCCACTGACATCCCTTCGCTAGTTCGAACTAGATCAGGTTCAACGGGTGTCATCTCAGCCCAGCGTCATACAGCCCGGGCACCCCGTGTCACTCACAGCGTATACCGATCCCCGGCTTCTTCGACTCCGGACCAACGCTTAGCGCCAACCACTGTTCCGCAACGGGCCAGATCCCGGAACGAACGAAAAAGCCCCGGCATGTATCGCTTGGGGAAGACGAACATGAGGACCGGGGCTAATCGTTGGAGTGGGGGACTCCAATGCATAACGGTACACGCGCGTCGCCGACTGATGACTCCGGCGCGCCCGGTGAAGAAAAGTCAGCACCGCAACTGACCATGCTTCGCGCCCTGTGTGGCTCCGTCGCGGGTCTCGAACCGGTCAGCTCGGGCGGACCCACTGCTGTTGCGCTGGTTCCCAATGGCCGTCCTCGATCTCGGCGCTGAGGGCTGGCTGCAGCATCGCGTTGATCAGGGAGGCCGCATCCTCCGGGTCGAGGCAGTCGCTCAGCAGGGGGACGGTCTTGGCAACTTTGCGGTATCCGTCGGTCATGCCACGTGGTACCTGGAGCGTTGTGAATGGGGCCAGGTGTCGGTGGTGCGCTTCGGTGTGGACGCTGATGCGGAGTTGGCGTGCGTCGATTCGCATCGTTGTGGTGAGGATGGCCAGATCGACGAGTGGGCTGCTGCGGATATCTCGGACAGTGGGCCCTCTTAAAATGAGGGTTCACTGAAAGTAGAGAACCGCATGACCGCACCACGCCGGAAATTCACCCAGGAGTTCAAAGACGAGTTGTGCCGCGAGGTGATCAACACGTCGAAACCGATCAAGGATGTGGCCGAGACGCTGCGCAACTGGCTGAACAAGCATCGCGAAGCGAACGGCGGCACCGAGACGGAGCTGACGGTCCCGGAGCGAGCCCGTCTGAAGGAG
>NZ_JADOUX010000023.1:0-42364 GCF_015751745.1 Cryobacterium sp. CAN_C2 | reverse complement strand
CCACCCAAGATCGAGCCCTTTCCGAGCGCTACCGCACATGGCTCAATGAACAACCGAAAGTCAGCGCTTGACAACAATAGGAGCATCAAATTCCGGTCCTGCGACCGCCGATTCCAATGCACTCGTCGACTCGCCCGATTGCTCTCAGCACACGATCGAACGCAACGATGATTCGTCGAGTCTCCTTGTCCCCTTGGACTTTTCGATGAACTTCTACGGTTCGACCTACGACGCACTGTGGGTTAACAACAACGGGAACGTGACCTTCGATGCTCCGCTTGGGACGTACACGCCATTCGGGCTCAGCGCGACCCGTACGCCGATCATTGCTCCGTTCTTTGCGGATGTGGACACGAGGGGAACAGGAACAGACCCTGTCGCCTACGGATATGGGGAGACCACGTTCGAGGGGCATGCCGCATTCTGCGTCAGCTGGGTCAACGTTGGGTACTTCTCTGGGAAGGCAGACAAGACCAATTCATTTCAACTGCTTTTGGTCTCGCGCCCTGATGCCGGCACCGGAGCATTTGACATCGTCTTTAACTACGGGCGTGTGCAGTGGGAAACCGGAGACGCCAGTGACGGAATGGATGGACTCGGCGGGTCCTCCGCGCGCGTTGGTTTCTCGAGCGGAACGGGGATCCCCGGCTCCTACTCCGAGCTGCCCGGGTCAGGAACGAATGGATCATTCCTCGACACATCCCCCGTGGGACTGGTGTACAGCAGTTTGGGCTCATCGACGCTCGGTCGCTACACCTTTCCAGTCAGATCTGACGGCCAGGTAGCGGACCGGTATGTCGCCATGGGCGATAGCTATCAGTCAGGTGAGGGGGCGTACAGCTACGAAAGCGGAACGGACAATGGCACGAACAAGTGTCATCGTTCGGCAAACGCCTACCCTAATCTCCTGGTGGACCGGCAAGTGGTGCGACTTCAACTTGACTTCGTTGCTTGTTCAGGTGCCGTTATCCACGACCTGATCTACAGCTCCGAAGAGGATGGTGCCCCCCTGGAAGGGGAAGCCGCCCAAGTGGACAGTCTGGGCACTGACACGCGGCTGGTGACGGTCGGAATCGGCGGCAACGACCTCGACTTCGGAGGCACGATCAAATCCTGTGTCGAAAGTGGGATCAAGAGTTGGATTCCCATCGTCAACTGGTTCAACTACAGCTGCATCGGTAACCAGGGCGACGAAGTGGAGGCAAACCTCGCGGATCTTGAAACCGGCCAGGTTGGGGAAGACCTCCTCGACCTCTATCGACTCATCAGGGCAAAAGCGCCGTATGCCCGAATCGAAGTGGTGTCATATCCACGATTCTTCCCCGCCGACGCCGCAGACAATCTCTTGGGTTGCGCGTCAATCGCACGCAAGGCCGACCAGAAGTGGATTAACGCAGGAATCGTTCGGGCCAACAGTGCGATCGAGAGGATCGCCTCACTCGCTGGAGTTGGGTCGATCAACATGAGCGATGTCCTTGAAGGTCACGAACTATGCGACCCTGAACCCGCGATGAATGGAGTCGTGGACCCGTTCTCGCCCGAGTCCTATCATCCGAACGTGCTCGGTCATAGCCTCATGGCCGACCGCATCGAGCAGGAGCTGTCCACGACCATCGAGCCCACGTACCAGATCCGCCCCCAAGAAACAGTGCAGCGCGTGTTCACGGTGCAGGGCAAGAGATTCACTGTGAACGTGGCGTGGCCCGGAAGCGATGTTAAGACGACGCTCACCTCCCCGAGCGGGCAGGTCTTCAGCCGGTCCAGCCACAACGGTGCCACGCACGACAACGGGCCAACTTACGAGTACTACGACATCAACTCCCCAGAGCCCGGGCAGTGGACAGTCACTTCCTTCGGCAAGGACGTATCCCCAGCTGGAGAACCGGTAACTCTCTCCATGTACGACATGCCGGAGCTCAACCGCGTGCCCAAGGCCGTAGTTACTACGACTGGTTCTGGCCCATCCTTCACCTTTGACGGGACGACATCCGTCGATCCTGACGGAACGATCACGAACTACCTGTGGGACTTCGGCGACGGTACCTCCGCAGTCGGAGCAATCGTTGAACACACATATGGACAGAGTGGACAGTACCTGGTCGCGCTCGTGACAACCGATGATGACGGAGCAGAAGGTTTCGGCTCCGCATCCTCTGTCATTGATACCACTCGGTCTCTACCCGCAGTCTCGGTGAAATCCCCGCTCACTCTCACGAATAGCTTCACAACTACGGGACCCAATGGTGATGTTCGCGTCGTCGGTGACTTCAGTTGCAATTCCACCGTGCGGATTTCGGGTGACGTGGTTGCAACAGGTAACGCATACTTCACGAACAATTGTCGTATCGACGGTGACGTAACTGTTGGCGGAAATGCGCTATTCAATTCGACGCCGTCTGTGGGCGGCAATGTTGTCGTGACGGGCAAGGTTTCTTATCAGTCGACGGCGCGGATCCTTGGCAATCTCACTTCTGGCGGTCCGCTCACCGTCATTGATGGAAAATCGACGACGCAACTCGCGTCCTTGGGCTCGATAGGTGGCCAGATAACCTCGTACACCACAGTCCCACCCGTTGTCGTCGACGACTACGCATTTGTCTACAATCCGACAGAGTGGATCGATCCCGTCAATACGACCTGGCGACAGTGGATGAACGCAACTGCCACCTCCAACAATGCCCCAACTTGGTCCCGAGGGTTGAGCGCAAATCCTGGCTGCACGCTCAGCCCGGGTGGCGACAGCGTCAACGGAAAGATCGTCACGTTGAGCACGCCCACCCTCGTAGATGCTCGCCGATCGGTGAACGGCTGCTCGGCAGTCACAGTCCAGAACATGGAGATAGCCATGTCCTCCGATCTGACCTTCATCGCCGACAAAATCGGGATCGTCAATGGGCTGAAAGTGACATCAGCCGATGGGAAAGCACACGTGCTTCGGCTGATTGCCACTGGTAGCGCAACCTCGTGCACCTCAACCAATGGCATCTCCGCGTCCGGGGGCTTGAACATAGATCCAAAAATCTCCACCCAAGTACTGGCCGCGGGTCAAGCGAAAATCGACGGTCCAGCTTCGTTCTCTGGACAAGTGTTAGCCGCCTGTTTCGCCAGCAGCGGTGCCACTAATATCGCGTATGCGAACGTAGTCACACCAGGGCTGGTGGTAACGCAATGATTGCGCTGCGGGAAGAAAGCGGGTCGTAGGTGTCCGAGACTGAATCGAAGGAGCGCACCTGGCTCCACCTGCTCTGGGCACTTCCGATTCCAGTGGTTGTGAGTTCGGTCCTGCTGATCAGCGCACTCTGGGACTACTGCGGAATCAGCGGATGTACAGGTGGCGGATTCGGAATCAGTCGGGACATCGGCGGCACGATCGGTAACCTTGCGCCGATTCCATTTCTGATCGGACTCCCCATTTTCTTGGTGCCCTGGTCACCTAAGCGTGGAGTCCGGGCGCTTGTCGCGCTCCTAACCGGACTGGCTTTCGCGGGACTTGGATTCGCAATTCTCGTGTCGATGGCCTCGTAACCCAGGGACACGGACGGCACCGGGCCGCGACAAGAATCGACCCTACTCGCCAACGGATTACTCCGTGAGGGTCCTCTACAGGTCCACGTCCTCCGGCGGCATCGACGTCGGTACGATCTGCGCGGCCTTGTCCTTGCGGCGGTAGAGGTGTCCTTGGTCGGGGTCGCAGTCGCGGAAGGGCCCGTTGCCTTTGTCGAAGATGACGGTGGCGTGGCGGTCCCAGTGGTTGATCCACCAGGAGGACACGGCACCGGCGTCGCCGTCCATGACGCTGGCTTCGGCTTGCATGCTGGCCTGCCAGATGGCTTTGAACCGGGCGACGACCTCCGGGTGTAGCCACCATTGGGTGCACCACGGTGTTGGTTTGGTGCCGATGACCTCGACGGTGGCGAGGTGGCCGGTCAACCAATCGAGGAACATTTGGCGAACGTCGACCGGGTCATCCTCAGGGCCGGTCGAGTCGTAGTCGTCATACTCAGCCATGGGCTGTCACCTCCGCTGCAGTTGTGTAGTCCGGCCCCGGCCCCGGACCTGTGCTGGCTCGGCGTCCGGTGACTTGGTCGGGGTGCGGTTGATGGTGGTGGTGAGGGTTTTGTCGCGGAACCAGGGGACGGTGTTGACCATGACGGGTCGGCATTTGGAGCTGAAGACGATGGCGCGCCATTCGGGGAGGGAGCCGAGGGCGGCGATGTCGAGGGTGTTGACCTTGCGGGTGTTGGTCGAGGTGGATTGGTTGCCGTCTTTGCTCGTGGAGCTGCCGTAGGTGATTTCGTCGTGTTCGCCGATGAGGGCGGCCAGGGAGCGGAGGAAGTCGTCGTCGCCGGATCCGCCGCCGAAGACGCGGGTGGCGGCGGCGTCCCAGAGGGTTTGCCAGCCGTCTTTCCCGAAGGCGTCGATGGCTTGGGCCCGGGATTGGAAGTAGGAGTTGAGGATGATGCCCATCGACCCGTAGAACGAATACACGGAGGGCAGTTCGGGCCAGCGGACGATGTTCGCGCACTCGTCGAGTTCCATCACGAGCGGGACGGGGAGGCGGCCGCCGTTTCGCTGCGCGGCGGTTTCGGCGGTTTTGCAGATGGCGCGGATGAGAGCTGTCAGGATGGCGCTGCCGGATCCTTCACCGTCTTTGGAGAGGAGCACGAGGGTGTCGGTGCTGGTGATGAACGCGGCCGGGTCGAACCGGCAAACCCCGGACGTGTCGGTCCAGGCGAGGAGGTCGTCGTCCGCGAGGGCGGACGCCATCCGCTGCGCGGTGGCGTAGACGCTGCTCTTGGTCTTGTCCGGCCAGCTCAGGATGCCCTCGATCGTGGAGGAGGGCCCCGTTTTCCCGTGGCGGGCGAGGATCTGCTGCACGTCATACCCCTCAGCCCGGGCAATCCACGCGAACACCTGGGATAGCGGTTCCTGCTCGAGGGCGGCGGCGTAGAAGAAGTACGCGAGCATGTCCCGCCCGGCCGTATCGAACTGGGAGTCACCGCCCCGGTCGGAGGCCTTCCGGGTGCAGGCCTCGAAGATCGCGGCGAGCTCCCGGGCGTCCGCGGCGCTGCGAATGTACTCGAGCGGGTTGAACACGAAGTCAGGCTGTAGGCCCTGCCGGTAGATGCGGTTCGGATCAAAGATGAACGCCTGCCCGTGCCCGGCACGGCCGGCGAGGGTTTCGTGGACGCCGTCGACTTTATTGGACGTCATGATGGCGGCGCCGGGCGCTTCGAGCATGTGCCGGATCACGAGGGCGGAGGTTTTACCGCGGCCGGTGCCGAACACGTACACGCCCAGGTCCCGCCACCCCTGATACACCCACCGGTTCCCCCGCCCGACGAGGCGGCCGACCCTCTCCCCCGGCGGCAGGTTCACGGCGGCCGAGTGCAGCTGCGCAGCTTCCTTCGCCCGCAGATTCTCCCGCAGCACCGCGGACTGCCGGGGCGTGGCCATATGCCGCAGCGCCACGTTGTTGCGCTTGGTCGACGCCCACTGGGCTTGCTTAGCCAGGATGAACGCGAACAGTCCCACGGCGAGGATCAGGGCGACCAGGCTTGTCTAGGTTGCGGCGGGCGGCCACGGTGCGTCCCTGAAGAGGAAGTCCCCGGCCAACGCGGCGGGGTTCCACGGATACACGGTGCCGGTGGGGGTGATCACGGCGCCGACGTGCACGGCCAGGACGGCGAGGAGGGCGAGGAGCCCGGTCATGATGCGGGCTTTCCAGTCGATCACAGGGTTCTCCTTGCCGCCACGAACACGGTCTGTCGGTTGGGTGGTTCGCCCGGGGGTGGGGCATTAGTTGCTGAGTTTCATGGGGTCGGTGGTGTTCGGGTCGACGGCGATGTGGACGTGGTTGCAGTCGTCCCGGAATTGCTTCATCGACAGGTCCAGGCTCACACCGGTGTCGGAGCGGCACTGGTTCTGGCCGGCGCCGGATCCGGCCGGCATCACCGGGCTGAGCGCCTTCAGCAGCTTCAGCGCGTTCGCGTCGGCGCCGGTGGTGGGCATCCGGTCGAAGGAGTAGAAGTCGACGGCGTGACCGCCGCCGTTCGCGGAGTGCGGGGAGGAGAGCCCGGAGCCGAGGACCTGGCCGGTGCAGGCCCGGTTGATGTCGGAGATCCCGACCCGCTCGAACATGTTTGTCGCGATGGTGATGACTTGCAGGATGCGGGTGTCGGTGCCGCAGTTCGGGCGGGTGTCGCGGTCGGCGATCCACCGGATCTCGCGGAGGTGATCCGGCGACAACCCGGTGATGGTGCCCGCGTCGATCTTGACCACGAGGGCGGCCGCCAACGCCCGGGCGTCACCGCTGACGCCGGCGGCGCAGGCTGCGTCCCCGGTCGTGAGCGCAGCCACGACCTCTTTCGCCTGGTCGTAGTAGGTCGTGTAGTGGTTGGGGTCGGCGTTGATCTGCACGGCGTGCGCCGCCTGGGTGGGGGTCAGTGTTTCCCAGTTCGGGACGGTGACGAGGCGTTGGAAGAAGAAGCTGGCGGCTTGGGTGGGGTTCATGCGTTCGGCGAGGGTTCCTACATTGATCGATGCCCTTGCGCTGAGAGTGAACGCGGGTGCGCGCTCCCGTCTGGGTAAGCCCTGGCGGTCGATCATGAACTATGAGAAAAAGTGCGTTCGTGTTGGGTGCCAGTGGCCAGGTGGGTCGAGCCGTCATCAATTCTCTGCTGAGCGCTGGATGGCACGTCCGAGCTGGTTCCCGGACCACGTACGAGTTTCCAGTGGATGTCGAAGGCGTGTTGGTCGATCGTGAAGTCGATTCGAGCGTGGTGGAGGCCCTAGCTGGCGGTGCGGATGTCTTGATCGATTGCGTCGCTTACTCTGAAACTCACGCTCGCCAAGTGCTCGCTTTGGAGGGCTTGATCGGGTCGGCAGTGGTACTTTCGAGCGTGTCGGTCTATGCCGACAGCAGCGGACGAACCCTCGATGAAGCGCAACGGATCGACGATTTCCCGCAGTTCCCCGTGCCAGTTCTCGAAAGTCAGACGAGGACTCAGCCAGGCGACCAGACGTATTCGACGCGGAAAGTCGCAATGGAGGACGTGCTTGTCAGCGCCGATGCGGCGTTGCCGGTCACGGTCCTGCGGCCTGGTGCAATCAGCGGGCCAGGGAGTGTCCATCCGAGGGAACTGTGGTTCGTTAAACGAGCCCTCGACCACAGGCCGGTGCAGCTACTCAATTGGGGTGGCCAAAGCCAGTTCCACACCAGCAGCACCGTCAACATTGCGGAGCTGGTGCGCCTGGCAGCCAACCAGCCGGCACGTCGCGTCCTGAACGCGGTGGACCCGAAGGCGTCCACGACCACTGAGATCGGTTCCCGAATCAACGAGATCCTCGATCACCATCCGGTCAAGTTCGTGGTCCCTGGTTCGCCAGGTGTGGGCGACACGCCCTGGTCGGTTCCTAAGCCGTTCGTCATGGACATGTCAGAAGCGGTAAGGGATCTGGGCTATAAGCCCGCAATGGGCTACGCCGAAGCCCTCCAAAACACTGTCGGCTGGATTGTCTCAGCACTAGGCGGTAGGGCTTGGCAGGACGCTTTCCCGACCTTTCTCCACGCCAACGGGCCTGAAGCATTTGACTACGTGGCAGAGGACGCCTGGGTTCAGCAAAACGAGAGGCGAAACGGGCGCAGTTGAGGTCAGCCGTTCAAGTGCCCGATTGAGAGAGCGGTCCGCCTCGTTGCCGCGTCAAACAGCCAGATCACGCGCGGACGGCACCCGTCGCTGCCCAACTGCATGTCGCGTTAGAGGTTCCCCTTCCGGGCACCCCTCTCGGTCGGAATCGGGCACCGATCCCGCTTTCCTGCGCACCTGAAAAGCCGCCCGGTGATCGTCCGGCTTGCGGGCGGTCCATGTGAGCGAGGATTAAGACATGCGAATTGGTGAGCTTGCAGACCGGACCGGGGTGAGCGTGCGCTCGCTCCGTTACTACGAGCAGCAAGGACTTCTCGCCCCACTGCGAACCCCGGCCGGCCGGCGCGTCTATGCGGCCGAGCACGAAACCTTCGTCCGCCAGATCCAAGAGCTTCTTGACGCCGGTTTCTGTAGCGCCGTCATCCGGGATCTGCTCCCCGCGCTTGTAGACCCCAGAAAAAACAGCGAACTGCTTCGAACCTCGCTCGGTGCCGCACAGGCACGGCTTGAAAGCGAGAAGCACTCGATCGAGGTGGAACTGATCGCGCTGCAACATCTAGGGCATGAACTCGGGCTTGCACCTGACACCCACGTCAACGTGCAGGATCAAGGACATGACTCTTCCCCAGCCTCCCAAGCAACTTCGTTTGATCATCGAGACCGACGACTTCGATGAAGCTGTCCACTTCTATCGAGACGTACTGGGAATGCCAGAACAACCCGCCTTCGCGACGACCGGTGACGACCGAGTTTCGATCCTGCACGCAGGCATAGCAACCATCGAATTAGGCAACCCGGACTCATGTGCGCAACATTGACACGGTCGAGAATGCGCCCTCAGCCGGGGGGCCAACGTTGAGGATCGCGCTCGAAGTCGACGACACCGAGGGTGTGGTCTCGACTGCTCAAGAAAATGGTGCGGAACTGCTTGCGCCACCTACGCGTACGCCGTTCCAGACGATCAATGCCCGAGTCCAAGGCCCTGCTGGATGGCAGGTCACCTTCTTCCAAGAACTCGAGTCCTTGGACCAGCGTGCAACCCGAGACGGCTTCACTACCGACACAGAGCGCGCGCACTGAAGGATCGACTTGAGGAACGGCGAGGCGCCCCGGTAGCCGTTGGCTGCTGAACGCCGCTGCAAGCGGGCGGTTGCAGCGGCGCAGGCGCGCCGAGCTAAAGATCGACGCGATCTTGAGCATGATTCTGGGTGTCGGTCGCTGACTCTACGATCGGTATATGGAAGCTATCTACGGCCAGAGCGGCTCAGTTGTTGCGTGGATTTATGAGCAAGTGCGGTTCTACGATCTGTCAGGCCGTGTGGTGGGTTGGTTGCATGGCGACGAATGCGACAGCTACCGCCCGGTCTATGGGATCGACGGCAGTCATCGCGGCTTTCTTCAGGACTCAGGGCTATTTCGTGACGTGGACGGCTCGGTCGTTGCATTTCTTGCTGGAGCTAGCGGTGGCCCGCCTAAGCCACCGCGCAACCCACGACCACCTCAGCCGTCTCGCTACCCGACGCCGCCCCGGGCGCCGCGCCGGCCACGCAATCCTCGTGTGGCGAGCTCGCCCACGTGGTCGACGAAGAGCTTTCTTGGATTCATGGGCAACGGGTAGCAATCGCGGTGCCACCGGGGTTCCCTTGTGACACAACTCGAGCTCCGCGGCGAGTCGGTCGCTTCCGCTGTCGAACTGCGCCGCTGATCGTCCGTCCTACGGGCGGGCATAATCCCTATTTGCGCGTGGGGTGTCGTCGCGGTTGAGTGAACCTGGATAATCGGGCGGCCAGTTGGTGGCCGCCCGGGAGGACCGTGTTTGTCGAAGCCCACACCGACCTCCCAGCAGTTGATTAAGCGGAACCGAGTGGAGTTCATGGCCCTCCGGCCGCTGACCGCGGGCGGTCGACATTCGCTGAGAGCAGCCAGTGCCGGCTGACAGATCCGGTGAGCGGGTTCGGGGCCCGGCCTCGGCTCTAGCGCACCTGACTCCGACTGGCTCTGACGGGCATTCCTAGCCAGAAGGGTTCAGATACAGCTGCGTCCACTTCTCATGAGATTGAGTCATCTTGTGAATAGAATTCCCCAGATCCACAGGACCGCCACGAGCATTGATAGCATGATGCTGATGCTGAGCCGCAGCCAGATCGGACGAAGCCAAGGCGTGAGCGTCAGGGCCGCGAACATGAAGAGCCCTGCGACAATTGCGGCTGTGACACCATTTGACGCACTTGGTGAAGCAAATCCTCCAGGGTCGCCAAGACACCGGTCGATCCCGCATCGTTCAAATCGCGCCAGTGAAACCGCCACGTATCCTGGCGCGAAAGCGAGGGGCGCCGTCCAGAGGAGGTGCAGGCTGCGTCGACTGAAATGTCTCTTGGCGACCTCATTCATTGTGGACTGTGACCGCCCCGGTGGCTTTGAAGCAGCCGACGTCTCCGCGCGCATTTATGGTGGTCGGTCCGTTGATTGAGAGCGTGCCGGGAGTGACCACCTTGAGCGCTGTTTTCGAGTCGGTCGAGGTGTTCGACGCTAGCGTGATGGCCCCTGCCTGGCACGCCACGGACAATCCAGGAACGACGAGGTCGACAAAATGTTGTTGGCCGTCCCCGGAATTGAACTTTGTACCGCTCAGAGCCTCAATCGAGTCCGCGTAGAGTACTAGGTCCCCGGAGAGACTCACTGTCATACCCTGTAGTTTCACGCTTGAACATCCAGTTGTCGTTAGTCGCGCGTCCACAATGGTGTCTTGACTGATAGCGACGACCGGGCCATTGACGCTTGCGCTCCACGGGGCCATGACGCAGCCGGGCTTCGGAGTCAGTGCTGGCGACCACGACGGTGCGGAATTGCTTCGTGCGGCGTCGTTGAGCCATGCCGACCAAGTGAGAGGCCTGAAACCTTCCTTTGAGGGAACAAATGTCGCGCCTTCAAATCTTGGAGATGGATCAAGGTCAACTACGGCGTTTTGCGCGATGGCGCCACCGATGGTCCCATCGACCTTCAGTTTGTCGAGTGATGTGCCGTCGATGCTCGACACGGACATCCCGGAGTTGACGTTCCCGGCGATGCGAACTGTCTTTTGGAGAATGACGGCGCCGCCGGCGTTCACGTTGCCGCCGATCTTCGCTTTCGAGTTCATTCTCAATTTCTTCGCAGTGGAAACGTCGCCGTCAATCGTGCAGTCGTTTGTCAGGTAGATATCGCCGGATGCCTTCAGAGATCCAGTGATATGGACTTCCGAAGTGCAGGTCACGTCGCCGTCCACGACGACGTCCCCGCCGGTTACTTGCAATTGATTGGTGAGCGTTGTCTTGGAGTGTGTAAGGACGGCGGTTTCCGAAACCACCGCGGATGTCGCTGCCACTCCAAATCCTCGACCTCGGGCATTGTCTGTTGTCACAAGTGACGGTCGGTAGTCGCCGGGTGCGGCGTAATTGTGTGTCACGACTGTTCCAGATCCGACTTCTCCATCGCCAAAATCCCAAGAGTAGTCCTGAATGGTTCCGTCAGGGTCCGTCGAAGCTGACGCGTCGAATGTGTAGGTGTGGCCGCTACCTCTCACCGTGATCACGGCGGTCGGCAGGGCGTTGACGGGCGCTTCGTCATATGCATCCAGGGAAACGGGTTCACCGCCCTGTGCAACGTCGAGACCGTACATCTCGACTGTCCATTCGCCTGGTTCAGCATCGTGAACGGTGTAATACTCCCAGGTTTCGCCGTTCCCGTGTTCTGCCCCTTGGGTATTGTCGCGCGAGTAGTTCCGGCCGGAAGGTGACGTTAGGGAAGTTCGGACGTCGCTCCCTGGCCAACCGACGTTCACGGTGAAAGTCTTGTTGAGCACCCTGAACTTCTTCGCAATGGTTTGCTGCGGAAGGATTTCGAAAGTCGGCAGAACATTGCCCAACTGAAGCTCAAGTTTTCGCGCCATGAGTTCGTGGCCACGCTTGTTGGGGTGGTAGGACTCTGGTCTTGGGGCGAAAATCGTCCCTTTGATTCCGTTCATTGCTTCCAGGCTCGTGCACATCTCGAAGCCACTGTTGGAATCTGCCATATTCGCGTACTCGAATCCAGCGCTACGTGCCGCAACTCCGATCGCAGTGTCCGCACGGTCTACCGCAGAATTCATCCATGTTTGATCGCTGGTTCGGTAGATGAGGCCGCAGTTCTTCTCCTTGTTGAACTCGGGAAAGAAGTGTGGGTAGGACACGACGACGACACGCGCGTTTGGCGCTTTGGCCCGGATGAGCCGGTACAGCTCGATCAGGGACTTCTTCAGCGCGCCTGATTCAAGGGAGGTGAGCTGGCCTTTCAAGCTCGAGCCAAGCTCGTTCTCGCATGTCTTGCTTGTCGTCAGGCTCAATGTCACGCACTTCGTGATGAAATCGCCGAAGCCGAGGTCGTTGCCGATGATGCCGACAGTGACCAGTCGAGTCGAAGTGTCGAGGGCGTTTACCTGTGCGATGCCGTCATTCCACGGCGGACCACTCGTGCTGCTTGGGATGAGCATCGTACTCACGGTCGCGCCGGAACAGGCCCGGAAGTCCAGATCAAGTTTGACGACGCCCTGATCCACAAGGAGGCTCGGGTAAGCGAAGTCAGAGCGGTGGCACTGATTGATCCCATCGACGTCCGTCCCGTCGATGTAGTCAAAGGTTCCTTCGCCGCTCTGGTACGAGTCGCCTAGTGCGACGTATCCGTTGACCAGCGTCCCTCCGTTTCGAACCGAGAAGATGTATCTGCCCCTGACGGAGCTATCTTGCTGGCCGACGTTCAATGGCGTCGGCCCGCCGTCCAGGAAGACGCCGGGCGTACCGGAGCCGGCAAACTCGGTGAAAGTTCCGTCTTGGCCGGTACCGGCGGTGAAACCGACGCGGGCGGAGACGCCCCCAAGTCCTTCGCTACCTCCACTGGCGTCGCCGGTTTCCCAATTGATGGTGTCGTAGTTGAAGACAATGTCGAATGCTCCAACAGCCTTGTCCTGCCGGGAGACCAGGAGAAGCTGGAAGGAGTTGAGTTTGTCGAAATGGTTGGAGAAGTATCCAACGTTGAGCCAGTTCACGCAGAAGGCAGGGCGTCCCTCGTATGTTGTTTCCCCATAGCCGTACTGGACAGGCTGCGAACCGCTGCCTCCGGTATCTACATCAGCAAAGAAGGGAGCGATGAGAGGGACGCTTGCAGACGCGAGTCCGAAGGGCGTGTATGTGTTCAACGGAGCGCCGAAGGAGACGTTGCCGTTGTTGTTGACGTACAGTCCGTCGTAGGTCTGTCCGTAGAAGTCGAGAGAGAACGGCAAGGTCACCTTCGACGAAGACCCGTCGTCGTTGGGCGGCAATGTGTTCGCCGAGCAATCGACTGATGGAACGATTGCGGCGTCCGACGCGACGGCTGGCACACTCACCGCGATCGTCGAGCCGATCAAAGCACTGAGAGCGATGACACTTGCAATCAATCTGACCCGTTTGCGACCTTGCACGTTTCAACCCCCGTTTTGAGATCGCCGCCCAGTCCCCAGCGACTAGGCGGATCATATGGGCGCCCGGCGAACCGACGCCACCCCCCAAAATAGGGTTGGGAGACCCCCTTCCCTATGCCGGAAATCCTTCATTCCGCTGCTCGAACTTGATCCGCGACTCCTATGAGCCCGCAGGAGGTTCCCGATACGGGAACAGGGCATGAGTCTCGATTGACCGTTCGTGTGTCCCGGCCAATGCCTATGGCCCGATTGTGGGGTCCGTTTACGGACGGTCCCATGGGGGGCGGCTAATCGGCGTACAGTCGGGGAAACGCGAGCACTACCGACTGAGATTCGATCGGATGTTATGTGGGCCTTGATTTTCGGCGCCGTTTTTGTCGGTGCGGGTCTTGTTGCTTCGACGCGTTCGGGGATCCTCGTCGGCATTGGGGCCGTCTTCTTCCTCATCGTCTGGGGGCGGGCGCCATTTTTTTATCCAGTTTGGTGTTCGTGCCGTCATTCGTAGTCATTGCGATTCACAACAAATCCACTCGACGGGGCATCTAGAAGGCGATTCCGTAGGACGTCGGGTTTATGAGCCCACGTGCAGGTGTCTCAGTAGGGTGGGGTCATGGTCAACGCTGCAAGTATCTTCCCGGTCGTCCCTGCGGATTTGATTGACACGCTGACCGCATGGAAACCCCTTGGGCACAACCAGAGCGCGCTTCGTGATGAGTACGTCTCCTTCGTCGGTGCCTCTCCTGGATCTGCGCTGGATCGCGACGGGGGTGCGGAGCACGTGACTGCGAGCTGTTTCGTCTTCACCCCAGATCTGGCCCAGGTCCTGCTCTGCTTCCATAAGAAGGGTCGATTCTGGGTTCAGCTTGGTGGCCACGTTGAGGCAACGGACATATCGGTTGCCTCGGCGGCCCTCCGCGAAGCCCGTGAGGAAGGTGGCATCAACGACATCCGCCCGGTCGGCGCCATCCTCGATGTCGACCGGCACGCCCTGGGTGTCGGCTTTACACGGTGCAGCGTTCACTGGGACATCGGCTTCGGCGCAATCGCGAGGACAGACCTAGCCCCGTCCATCAGCGTTGAGAGCGAGGATGTCGCTTGGTGGCCAGTAACGGAACTGCCCGACAACGTGCCTGTGGACTTTGGGCACCGCCTGCGAAGGATTCTTGACGAAATCAGGCACCAAAGCGATGTCGAGTAGCCGCACCCGCTGCGATTAATTCTTCCCCTGGACGTCACCGTGCTCGGAGTCTCGCTCATATCTCTCCCGCCAACGTGGTCAACTGCCGATCAGAAAACTGTCGCTACTCACCAAGTGGACGATCGGGGGACAGAAGACCATCCCCGCTGAGGGTTCCGCTTGCGGGCGGCCCTGCCTGTCGAAATAGGGCCTCGACCGTGTTCTCGTGAGCATCTGAAAAGCCGTCCGCTGATCGTCCGGCATGCAGACGCTCGACGTGCAGTACCGGGCAGGGCCTATGCGGCTCGAACGCTTGGGCCTCGATCGGGTTCTTGTTAGCGACATCGGCGCAAGCTCTATCCCGGCACTCTGGGCACTGCCAGAATGAGGTTATGTCACGCCTCCGCAGTTTGTCGCCGTGGTACTGGGTAGTGCTCAGTGCGTTCTTGGTGGCGTGCGGGGTCTTCGTATCGGACCTGTTCCTCGACTGGGCGCCCAAATGGTTGACGTTTACGGCGTCGTTAGCCCCATTTGCGGTGAGCATTTACACAATCCGCCTGCTGTGGAAGCAAACCGACCACCCCGCCTTTCACGGCGACAAGCGGAGTACGAAGTGGCCGCCATCTGACAACGGGAACGATTTAAGCGCCACCCAGGAAACGGACCCGGACACCCGATGACGGCGTGGCGTGCACACCCCACCGCCTTGCTGGCGTCACTGTCGACCACCATCGCACTCGACAACGCCCGGTGAGCGTTCCACTTACGGACTCTTCGTGTGAGTGACGTACCGTGAGCTGCTTCAGTCGTTCTGGCGCGCGCATCGTCCGTCAGGCGGTGAGCAAGGCTAGCGGGATGACCGCCACGCCATCCTGTCGACGATACGCATGGGTACCCGTGTTGATGACGGCGAGGTCGACGATGTGGTCGGGGAGCGACTTCTTCAGCCAGAGCAGGTGGCGAACGTCGTGGTCGGTGATCGCGGATTTGAGCTTGACTTCAATGCCGACAGCTTCCGCGTCTCCTCGGTGGATGATGAAATCAATCTCGTGCCGCCCGTCATGGTCGCGGAAGTGTGACACCTTCGCGTCGTTCGCTGCCGCATAGGTCTGGAGGCTGAGGGCCACGAGTGCCTCGAAGAAATCGCCGAGGCGAGCCCGGTTGCCGGTGTTGGTCGCGGGCGCAGCGGCTGACATCAGTTTGGCCTCGTTGAGGCCCAGCAGGCGGGCGGAAAGTGCCGGATCCGCGAGAAAATGCTTCGGCGCGAGGGCAGCTCGCGACAGGAGTTTCTGACTGGGCGACCAGGCGTCGACTTGGTCAAGCAGGTAGAGGCTGCTCAGGACGTCCCGGTAGATGATCGACGTCTTCTTTGTCGGTCCTGTTGGTTCACCGGGGTCGAGACTGGCGCCGATCTTCGCGAATGTGGTTGCGGAGGCAGTGGCCGAGGCGTAACCGCGCAACCAGCCGCGCAATAGTTCCGGCTGGCGGATGCGGTGTCCCTGTTCGGTGAAGTCGTGCGTGATGACTCGCTCGATGTAGTCATCGAGCCACACTGCGCGGGCACGATCGGTCATCTGCCGGGGTTGTGGAAATCCCGAGGCGGTGATTTCGCGGACGTAGTCACGCAGCTCGACGTCACTTGAACCGTGGATTTCCGGGGTGTCCGCGCTGAGCAGTTCGCGGACGCGGACCGTGGGCGTCGCCAGGCTCCGTTCCGCGATGGAGAGGGGTCGCATTCGGAATCTGATGATGCGACCAGCTCCGGAGTGGAGGTGGGCGCCAACGGGTGCGGCACTGCCGGCCAAGATGAACCGTTCGCCGGCCCCGTCACTGTCGACGAGGCGACGAACACGGTCCCAGACCTCGGGGACATGTTGCCATTCATCAATGAGGACGGGGGTGTCTACTCGGCTCAAGTATTTCGGATCCGCACTGATCAACTCCCGCATTTCGGGGAGGTCCAAGTCGAGAATTGTCTTCGCTCGCTGCCGCCCGGTGGAGGTCTTGCCGATCGCGCGAGCCCCGTCGATAGAGATCGCCGCGAAGGAAGGGAACAACTCGTCCAACGTGTCGTCGATGATCCGTCTCTGGTACCCGTTCATTGTGATGACCCTTCCACGCACCTCGACTAGTACACTATTTTGAGCGTTTCAAAGCTACCATTTTGAGCGATATTAGTCCACCGTATTGAGCGCTCAATGCGACCGCTCCACCGTTTTCAGTGTCCCGTAGAGGGTCCGGCTTGCGGGCGCTCTAACCACCGTTTTCCTGACAGTCTCGGGCTCACGTCCCTGTAGGTGGATGCACCCAATTGTTGACAAGGTGCCTCGGTACGTAACCGCCAACAAGAGCTGACATCATCTCGTCATTCAGGGTTCGAGTCCACACGTCTTCGCGCTGAAATCGCTGGTCAAGTCAGTGTCTTGTAGCGGTCGCTTCCACAGTTATGGACAGTATTCACCTTCGCGCCTAGTGTGAGCCCATGACTGATGTCCGGCCTCTCGACCACACGTTCAGCACGGTGTTGCAGGGAAACATGGGGCCTAACAAGTGGACCTGCGCAATTATGGCCGACTCGCTGGCGGTACTCGGCACGGGTAATGCCATCAAGGTCGTCGCGACGGTCGAGGGCAATACGTTCACCACGTCGATGCTGCCGCACAAGGGTGGACACATGCTTCCGATCAAGAAATCCTTGCAGGACGCCATCGGCAAGCACGCCGGGGACACAGTGACCGTGCATCTCCGCGAACCCCTGGATTAAACAATCGCGGCGCGCAACGTCGAGGCCCTGACTGGGTTCCAATAGAGGTCCGGCTTGCGGGCGCCGGTGATCGCGAACGGCCGAAAGTGAATCGGTGAGCAGACCGAGCGGAATGAAGCAGATGTCGATTGGCTGGGTATATTCCCACTCTGGGTATACTCGGTTTATGAGTGAAACTGCGTTTTGGATTTTGACGGCACTTGCTGCGGGGAGACGGCACGGTTATGCCGTGCTTAGCGACGTCGAGGGACTCAGCGAAGGACGTGTGAAGTTGCGGGTTACGACACTGTATGCGTCACTTGACCGACTTCAACGCGAAGGTCGCATCCGTTCGGCCGGTGACGAAGTTGTCGACGGCCGTGCGCGTCGCTATTACGAGATTCTCGACGTAGGCCGAGATGAACTCACTGCAGAAGCGGATCGGCTCGCAGCTCGGGCCGCGGTTGCGGTTGCAAACGTCACCCACGGTAGGCCCGTCCAACCGTTCCCCGCTGTTTCGATGGCGACTGCATGACCGCCCGCCGACGCCAACGGTACGAGCGACTGCTGCGTTGGTATCCCGCGGAATGGCAGCGGACCAACGCTGCGGTGGTCCTAGAGACCTTAGAGGAGAACGCAGACAGACTCGGTCAGTTGCGGCCCACGATCGGAGAAGCGTGGTCGCTGCGCGCCCACGGCATTGCCGAACGGGCAAGCCCTGCTTTGATCACAATCGCGGCTGCTCTAGGCCTACTACTCAACATTGGCCCTGTCATTGCATTGCTTTCTGGTGGTGTAACGGATGATCCGTGGCTTTCGGGCTTGCGTATTACCGCTCAGTTCGTCGGCGCATTTCTGATCAGTACCGCAACTGGAGCGCTACTGCTGCGCAGCGGCCGCATCATCGCCGAATCCGCGATGGCTACCCTCGCAATATCCGCAGCAGCATGGGCTCTTGGCGCGGTTGCTGTCACGGCATGGGGTGTGGGATTCGACGAAGCAGACTCGGGGGCTCCGCGGAGCTGGTTGAGCGACGCGTTCCCCATCTTCGCCGGATCGGCATGGCTCTTAGGCTCCTTCGCCCTATTCCTTGTAACCCACGGCCTCCTGCGGCCACTTCGATCGAAAACCCTGCGCACAATCCTCTCAACACTCCTGGCGATCCCGACCGCCCTCGCGCTTGGTATCTCAACGGTGACGCCCACCGGACTGGTATTCGGCGCAGCCGTGGTCCTGGTTGTCTCCAGCTTCCAACTCGGGACGCGACCCACGACAACAAGGGGTGTCACCTACCGTCGCGCAACGCTGAATCAAGGACAGCGAACCCGGATCGCTACAGTGGCAGCGGTTGCCGCAGTGCTCGGCTTTGGATGCGCCGCATTCGCTCTGACGGGGAGTATGTGGCTCCCGGCAATAGGCGACGCTGCGGACGCCATGCGCGTCGGGCTTCTTGGTGGAGCGCTGGTCGCAATCATCACTGTCATTGCGGGAGCGGAAGCACTCGTGGATCGTCGTGGGGCTGTCGCACTTGGCCCGGTCGTCGCCGCGATCGGCGCGCTACTCTCCGTCGCACTCAGCTACTCACTCAGCATCGATAATGCCATGGGATGGCCGCTTGTCATCTTGGCTGCAGCCCTGACAGGTCTGACAGGTGGATTGCTCATTGCCCCTGGGCTTCCCGGCCCTCCCTTACTTCGAGCGTCACTCGTGACGGCGATCAGCGTCGCGCTTGCCGCAGCGCTCGGTCTCATCGTGACCGCCGTACCTTTCGTCGCGCCGTTCCTCGCCGCCATTCTGGCCATCAGAATGACCCGAAGACCGCGAGGGATAAATGCGATGCACAACGTTGCAGATCCGCTCGCAGAACGAGGGCTGGGGCGAGCGTAATCGTGAACGCCTCACGGTGCCGGATCCCCTACCGCCCATTTCCGCCCCGTTGAAGGTTCCCCTTGCGGGTTTGAGTTCAGCGTTTGTGCCAGCGCTGAGTTGACGGGTCCCAAATGTTATCGTCGCCCACGGTGCCGGTGAAAACCGGATCCACGAAATGGATCACGTTGGCCAGTTGGTTGTCGAACGATTCGAGGCAGATGTCTGTGAGGGCGAGTTTGCGACGCCAGGCTGCCCATTTTGTTTGAGCGATCGCTGGCCAGCCTGTCGTGGCGACCGAGATTGAGGTCAGAGGCACTTGGCGGAAATCGGCGACGCGCTGGGCCGCACCGCGAAGCTCACTCGCGCTGAAGTCGTGTGTCAGCGAGAAATTTCGCAGGTCGACGATGTCGCGCCATCGTGTGCTCGTTGATCCCCGGGTCAGCATCGTGACCGCCTTCTCTGCAACGACCATAACGAGTGGATAACCGAGCATTTCAAATTCCCCACCGAGGATGCGAGGGACAGTCACCGTGCGTGGGGCCGGCCAAATCGGGTCTCCGGTGCTGATGTCCAGGTGAAACGACAGGGCGCTCGTGTAGACGCGTGCAAATATCTTGACTCGGAGCTCGGAGCCCGGAGTATTCGTCGCCCTCGCGGATGGAGCGCACCTCGGTGCGCGCCGGATCAATAGCCAGAGCATCATCGACGGACACGTCCGCCACGGCCGCGACCACGGCACGTAAATGAGAGGCATCCACTTGAAAGTTCACCGCTTCCATGTCGATGTCGTTTGTCGGACGCCGGAGGTGATACGCAGCCAGGAGCACGCCGCCCTTCAGCACAAAGTCATCCTTGTAGCTTGTCTGAGCGAGCCGGCTCAGGAGCGCCTCCATGGCGTAGAGGGTGACCGTCTCTGAAACGGCTCGACCCGAAGCTCGGGCATGCCGTGAGAGCGCGGCATAGAGCTGTGACGCATGGCTCACGAGAGCAACTCCAGGGCATGCCGCAACGGACCGCTCGCTCGCGGTAGCTGCCGAGCGATGTCCATTAGCGCGGCCGGGTGAGACCCGCGTCGGCGCAGCCAGTTCTTCAGGGCTTCCGGAGCGATCTCGTACCCCTCCGACCCGCGCAATCGGTAGGCATCGACGATTGACCGTTCCGGGGAGTACAGGCCAATGGTCGCGTCGGATCCATCAATGGCCAGCTCAGTGCGTCCAAGCTCGAACGTCGCCGCGTCGAAATGATGCCAGGAAACAGGAGCGTTAGTTTGGGGGATTCGGGCGCCACGAGGAAGGGCGATGTCGATTCGCGCTGGGATAGCGTCAACGAGGCTATGGTGCGCCAAGGCACTCGACAGGCACAATGTTGCGTCGGGCCTGCGGGCCACGATCTCAATCAAGTCAAGGTTCACCGGCGGCAGATCGGTTCGGCGGTATAGCCCTCGGCCGATTCGGTTGATGGTGCCGTTCTCGATGAGCCGACGCAGCTCTCGTGTTCCGACACCGGCGTCGGTGGCCATGGCGGCGCTGAAAGTGATGGCAGGCAGGCTGTCAATCGAGTGCACTGCAGGCCCCATTTCGGCGTGTATCAAAGTGTGTACACGTAATTTTAGCTGTAAACGCTTCCGTACGCCAGAGGATCGAAGCGCACAGCGTCGATGAAACTGTGCCGATGCTGGCGGGCCCGTCCTGCAGAGCGATCCAGTTAGGGGACTTCGGAGGAGGCTGCACCGGTGCCGCGCAGCGGGGCTGCGACGCTGGCACGATAGCGCGCGTTCCCTGCCAGCGTGCCCACATTTTGCCCACACTTGAAAAAACTTTGGGTGAATCTGGATGCCTCACTGTGACCCAAAACGTTGAATTCACGCGGTTTTCGACCCCATCGACGACGCTGACCGGTCGATTATTGAAGTTCGAATCCCTCCAGGGGCACCGTGAAATCGTTCCGATCAGGTACTTCTATCGCCACACAATTGTCGAATGAACGCCAGAATTCATGTGTGTACCAATGTGTGTGCCTGTTTGTGTCGATGAAGGTGACACCAATCAGCTGCAACGCCCGTCCCTGGCTCGGCCTCACCGGGCAGGGTCAGCGTCTGCCGCGGGTAACGGATATAGATCTGCACCACGTTTTTTAACGTGGTGTAGGTCTTTCCCGTTACCTTGTTCGTATCCCCGGTTCCAGTCTCTGCCACCTCACCAAGCGGCGATCATCTCTGCGACGTGGCGAGCGTCGGTGCCGCAGCATCCCCCGAGCACCTGAACTCGCGGAAGCTTGGTCCTCAGCGTTGCATTGTCTATGCCCAGCGCCACGGGATCCCCCTCATCGAGCTCCTCCGCCTCGTCGAGCTCCGCGTGCGACTGTTTGGACGCGTTCACCCTGAGGCCCCCGATCCGATCCGCCGTCGCCAGATTCTCGAGCGCGTGACTGATGTGGGTCGGGTGTGCGCAGTTGACCATGAAGTACGCGGCCGCCGCGCCAGTGGCGGCATCGACCCGCTCAATCGCCTCGCCAAGACTTGTTCCGTCGGGCAGGCTCCCGTCGACCTCCACCGTGAATGAGGGCACGACCGGCACTCCCAGCGCACGAGCGGCTCGAACCACTCCGATCGCTTCCTCAGGGTAGGTCATCGTGAGGGCTGAAATTCGATCGACACCCGCGTCGACGAGCGAGGCGATCTGCTCGGAGTGATAGGCCTCGGCCTCATCAGCAGTCATGCGATTGGTGACCACGTACCCGTCCCCGCGTGGGCCTAGGACTCCTTCGACGAGGATCTCAACGGCGGGGCGGCTCGCACCAACGTCTCGGACGAACGCCACAGCGTCCGCGTTCGCCCGCGCCAGTGAAGCCGGGCTGTATCCAAGACGTTCGCCCCAATCGCGGTTTGCCCGCCACGTCGGGGTTCCCAGGACAAACGGGATCCCGCGCTCCTGCGCGATCTGCAAGAAGCTCTCGAAGTACCGGCGCATTGCATCGCGCCCCGTCGCCTCATAGAGAAGCGGGAACGCCGCGAAGTCGGGCAACTCGATGCCTTCGTGAAAGAGCAGCACCGTCTCGATGCCACCATCAGTCATCGCTATGTCGGATGTAGCCATGTTGGTCCCTCTCGTCAGGAAGGATATTGTCCTCTCCAGCGCGTGGTGTCAAGGCGAGTGTGGGCGGTCGTTGCTGCCCTCGAGCTGTTGGAGGAACGCGGTCCGCAGCTGGGGCAACCGCTCGGCTGAACGTCAGTCAGAACCGAGCGCCTCGATCTCGGCGACGACACCGGCACCCTTTTCGGCCTGGAAGTCGAGGTCGGCGACGGCGATGTCAAAACCGTCCTGGGCGAGCCGGAGTGCAATGCCGCGTCCAATTCCCTGTCCGGCTCCGGTTAAAAGTGCGACTTTGTGTGAGACGGTCATGGTACTTCTCATTTCTGGTTCGGGCATGGTGAACGCCGTTTGGCGCCGTTGACCCGCAGCCCGGACGATGTCGGTCAGACAACCGTCCGCACTCCTTCAGGGCAAGCCAACCATCTGAGGGCCTCCGATTAAACGGTCCGGGCCTCAGCCACTAGCGTCAACGTAGACGCTCAGCACTCCGGTCGTCTCCGGGATGATGCAACGTCTAAAAGACCACTTTGTCGGGCGCACTTCATGATTCCCCCCACCGCATCGCGTTCGTTGGTGTCGACGGTGGACACATCTTTCGTCCGAGTCACGGGCCTCGCGCATGGTGCTATGTGGTGGCAGCACCGAAGTGGTCTCGGTGGTTGCCGGGGGTGGTGTTGAGGCGACGCCGGAACGCTCGATTCATGGTCTCAGGGGTTCCAAACCCGCATGCTCTCGCGATCTCCTCCATTGCCATAAGCGTCGTCTCGAGAAGGCGGCACGCTGCCTCCATCCGCACCGCCTCCACATGCTCGGCCGGCGTGATGCCCACCTCAGATTTGAACACGCGACTGAACTGGCGCTCAGAGAGGTGGGCGTGAGTCGCCATCGCGGAGATGGAGAGATCGGCGGTCAGGTTGTCGGGGACCCAGGCCAGTACGTCGCGGATGGGCTCGTCGTTCGCGGACTGGGCAGCCAGCAGCGCTGAGAACTGCCCCTGGCCGCCCGAGCGGCGGAGGTAGACGACAAGGCGCCGGGCGACGGTCGCGGCGGCTGTGCGCCCGTGGTCGTCGGCGACTAACGCCAGGGCCATGTCGATTCCGGCGGTGACGCCGGCCGACGTCCAGACGTTGCCGTCCTGCACATAGATGGCGTCGGGTTCAACGGAGACCTTCGGGTAGGCGTGCCCGAGCGTTTCGCACTCAGCCCAGTGGGTGGTCGCACGACGGCCGTCCAGAAGGCCCGCGGCAGCGAGCAGGAACGCGCCCGAGCACACGGATGTGACCCGTCGCGATAGCGAAGCCAACCGCCGAATGCTGTCAACCAGTTCCGGATCGCCCGCGGCCTCGTCCATGTCCCTGCCCCCGGCGACCACGAGAGTGTCGATGTCTCCGACCACCTCGTTCATCGGCCCGGTCGCAAACTCGAGGCCGCTCGTCGAGCGCACCGGCCCGCCGTCCGTACTCACCAGCTGCGTGGCGTACCGGGGGATCGGTAAAAAACGCGAGGCCGTGGAGAACACCTCAAGCGGCCCGGTCACGTCGAGGATCTGCACGGAAGGAAACCCGACGATGACAATACGTGGTTCGATCACTGTTTTCCCTCGTGGCCGAGATCGTCAACTGCGTGTCCTAGGTGAGTCGGCACGCGCAGCCTACCGTGAAGTCATCCTCACAAACACGAATCGAGAACACGTGCGCTCCCCACGTTGCACCAGTTTCCGGTGGGTGTTCTTTGTCGCAACGATCGCGATCACCGCGACCGTCATCTCCCTCCGGCGCTTTTCGAGCAACGAACGAGTCGCTTATGCGGTCGCGTTTGGCGCAGCACGTCGGCGCGGAGAGCCCCACCCTGCAAAACCCCCAACGCCTGAATCGAGTCCGGAATGAACGCCCCACGAAACGCCGACCCCGGGCAGGTCTCGGCGATCATTGGCATCGACCCCATGGCCGCCACAACGTCCTCGCTCCAGATCGGCGCTGCTTGCATCGAGAGGGTGGCCTCATGACCCACCTCTCGGCATTCCTTGCCGCGCTCTTCACGGCACTTCTCGGCGCCCTGGCCGTCCTGCAACTCCTGCTCCTGGTCGGTATGCCGCTGGGGCGACTCGCCTGGGGCGGTCAGCAGGATCGGCTGACTCCACGGCTTCGCGTCGCCGCCGGCTTCTCGATCCTGATCTATGTCGTATTCGCCGCCACGGCACTGGCCCGCGCGCAGGTCATCACAACACCAATTCCGAATCCCATCAACGTCATCGCCATGTGGATCATCACGGGCTACCTGATTCTCAGCGTGCTTCCCAACCTGGCATCGAAAAGCCCTCACGAGAGGCGCCTCATGACTTTCGTGTCCGCTGTGTTGGCGATCCTCGCCCTGGCGATCGCTCTCATCTAGAACCTGGGCGTGCCGCGCCCGAACCTTCACAACAACCATCCATACCCCCTCGAAAGGAAACAGTCATGCCAAAAATAGTCCGCCGTATCGGCAGCATTGCACTGGGCATCACCCTTGCCACAGTGACCTTTGTGGCCATCGCCATCGCCGGCCTGTCCCAATCGGGCGGCGAGCCCAGCTCGCCCGCCGTCCTTGTGACGGATGTGCAGAAACTCACTCACGCGCCTGTCGACGGTCAGTTCGTCGTCGCGGTCGTTCTCGGCCAGTCGGGATCCGACACCTCTGATGTCTTCGCACCGTTCGAGGTGCTGGCCAGCTCCCCCTCCTTCTTCGTGTACACCGTCGCGGCCTCGGCCGACCCGGCTCCTGTTGATGGAGGGATGTCAGTCGTGCCAGCCCACACGTTCGCCGACGTCGCGTCCGGCGTTGCGCCGGCGCCCGACCTGGTCGTGGTGCCGGCCGTGAACGGTCCTGCCGACCCCGCGGAGGCAGCCGCGCGCGCGTTCATCGTTACCCAGTACACCGCGGGTGCCCGCATCCTGGGTGTCTGCGCCGGCTCCAGGCTGCTCGCCGCCTCCGGGGTTCTCGACGGCCTTCGGGCAACATCCCATTGGTCCCGAATTGCCGCCCTCAAGAAATCGAACCCCGACGTCTCCTGGGTCACGGGGGAGCGATATGTGCAGGACGGCCGCGTGACCACGACCGGCAGCGTCACTTCGGGCATCCCGGGCGCACTGAAGGTCATGGCCGACATGGCCGGCGACGCGGAAGCGATTCGGGTCGGCAACGCCATCCGTTACCCGGGATGGTCGCTCGACGCTCCCACAGCGATGCCCGTCAAGAGCTTTGGGTTCGAGGACTCCGCGTTTCTCATGAACGCCGCCTTCCCGTGGGTACGGCCGCGCGTGGGAGTGGAACTGCGCGACGGAGTCGACGAGATCGACGCTGCGGCCATCTTTGAGGTCTACACCTACTCGCAGGGCGCCGCGGCCACAGCGCTATCGCGGAAGGGCACCGTCACGACCAGGCACGGCCTCGTCGTCGAGACCGGCCCACTCAGCGACAGCCCCACGGTCCCTATCGTGGCGGGCGAACTGCGCGCCAAGGGGAGCGAACAGGGCTTCGACGCGGCGTTCGAGCAGCTGTCCAAGAGCACGAGCACATCGGTCGTTCAGTCCGTCTCCAAGATGATCGAATACCCCATCGACCGGGTCACCCAAAACGTGGCTCCCCTGACCGCGCTGGCACGAACGCCGTTGCTCCTGACCCTGGGTGTCCTTCTCGCTGTGGGCGTCGGGCTGCTGCCGACGCTGATCGGTCGCGCGGTTCGACGCCGCAGGCGCGCTGCTGCAAACGCCACCTAGAAACGTGGGCCAGTAACGGCAAAGTTTAGAACGCCGGGCGATTTCCTGGGCTTTGGGCGGGGGTCTGGGAAAATTGCTTATTTCGTTCCATCGCCGGACGGCGTCGGAGATCCCCAAGTCGCTCCGGATTGATGGCGGGGACTGCGATTTTAGGACGTATCACGAAGCCCACAGGATGCCGGAACAAGAGCCTGAACGCCTCGAGGGCCGGTCGACGCTCAGGGCCGAGTGCGAGCCGAGAAGACGTTCTCCAAGCGGCCCAGGCGCTGTGTGCTTCGATCGTGACCGGGTTGACGTTCGTGCACGAGCTGCTCGACATCGATAGTGCGTGGCCCACGCTCGATATGGCAGCCCAGTTGGAGCTGATCTCTCAGACGATCGAACTGATCCTCACGATCGAGCTTTGATTAGTCTCTCGGCCACACGTGAGGACGTCGGAGTATGCTGTGCTCACTTCCGGGCCTACACCTTCGGTCCGGAGCACCAGCTTTAGCAGCCCGGATATCGTCGATCGACGGCCCAAGGGGGGGTACGGGCTCAAAAAGGGCGTCCGTCCCAGTGGTGATCCGTGCGATCAACCCCCCACGACGTTTGTGTAACATTCTCGCACCCCTCATTTTCTCCGGAACGGCACGCGCGCCGGTCCCTCACCGCATTGGACAACGATGTCACTTCGAATCAAGCCAGGGACCACCTGGGGCGAGGTCTCTGCTCGCAGCCGGTCCATCGCACCCGAGGCATTCCGACCCGACGGACTCCGCAACCTCATCGGCGGAGAGTGGGTCGACCTCGGGGAGCGGGGACAACATCAATCCCCGATCGACGGCACCGTCATCTTCGGGCCGCCGCGCGTCGACCATCCCGCTGCTCTGGACGCTGTGCGCCTCGCGGCCGAAGAGCATGCTCGATGGGCGGTGGTGCCGCTGCGGGAACGGATCGAACGGGTTAACGCCGCCGTGGACCTCATCGAAACCCAACGAGAACTGCTCGCCCTCATGCTGGTCTGGGAGATCGGGAAACCCTGGCGGATCGCTCTCGCCGACGTCGACCGGTGCGTGGATGGAGTGCACTGGTACCTCGAGAACATCACGCGCCAGCTCCATGCTGGTACCCCGGCAGCGCGCACCGCGCTGTCCGGCCCGGTGTCGAACATCGCCTCCTGGAATTATCCGATGAGCGTGCAGGTGCACGCCGAGCTCGTTCAAGCGCTCGCCGGCAATGCCGTGATCGCGAAAACACCCTCGCAGGGCGGCTTCCATGCCCTGACGCTCGCCCACGCGCTCATTCGGCGCGCAGGGGTTCCCGTTACCCTCATTTCCGGAGTGGGGTCTCATCTCGGCGACATCTTGATCCAGTCCCCCGAGATCGGGGCGCTCGCCTTCGTCGGAGGGCGCTCAAACGGACGAAAAGCCGCCGTCAGTCTCGCCGACACCGGCCGCCGACACATCCTCGAGCAGGAAGGCCTGAACGCGTGGGGAATCTGGGACTTTTCCCAGTGGGACCAGCTCGCAGCGCAGCTGCACAAGGGCTTCGAATACGCCAAGCAACGCTGCACCGCCTACCCTCGCTATGTCGTCCAGCGCCGTCTCCTCCCGAAGTTCCTCGACATCTACCTGCCGGTCGTGCGCGGCCTGCGCTTCGGTCACCCTCTCGCCGTCGCCTCCGACGACGACCCGCTGCCGGAACTCGACTTCGGTCCTGTCATCCACGCGACGAAAGCCGTGGCCCTGTCCGAACAGTTCGAGGAGGCTCTGGAGAAGGGCGCCGCGCCCCTGTTTCGCGGGGACCGGGATTCGGGAACGTTCCTTGATGACCAGGACCGGAGCGCGTACATCGCCCCTGCGACCGTGCTTGACCCGTCGACGTCCTGGTCGCTGCACCACGCCGAACCGTTTGGGCCGCTCGACTCGATCGTGTTGGTCGACACTGAGGCTGAGCTGCTGGCCGCAATGAACGTGAGCAACGGTAACCTCGTCGCCTCGATCGCGACCGACGATCTCGACCTCGCCGCCCGCTTCTCCGAAGAACTTCGGGCCTTCAAAATCGGCATCAATAAGCCGCGTAGCCGGGGCGACCGTGACGAGGTCTTCGGGGGTCTCGGTGCGTCCTGGAAGGGAGCTTTCGTCGGAGGAGATCTTCTCGTGGACGCGGTCACTCGAGGCCCGAAGGGATCCGAGGAGCGGCTCTTCGGCAACTTCCCTGGCTACTCCAAACTGCCCGCCCGACGTTGACCAAGTGCGGAGCCCCGTGGGGTTCGCCGATGGGGCGAGACCATCGGCGGCCCTCGGACCGCGCCATTGAGCGGCACCTTCGTTCACAGCGGCACGGCGCGATGTCTCTTCGATTCGGGTGGCGCTGATGGGGTTGCCGTCGACCCATCCGACCGCGAGTGCTTCCGAAACGTCGTCGTAGCTGATCGCGGGCCTGCGGGGCCGTGGTCATAGCCGAGGCCTGAGTGAGGGTATCGGTACACTACTCGTAGTCATCCCTGTGGTTGATGCATCCGTGCTGGGCCACGAGCTCTATTACCACCGTGTTCTCGCTTGATGCGGTGTCAAAACCTTCATATCGACCCCTTCGGGCGAGAACGAGCCGGCGGTTGGGGTGATGAAAATACCCCCGGCGGTACCAAGACACCTCATAACTTGCCCTGTACGGTAACGAGGAGCGGTAACAAGGAGCGGTAACAAGGAGCGGTAACGAGGAGGACGAATGGCGGCATACGTCAGCGTCGCAGTGATCCTCGGAATGGCACTGGTCGGAATCGGCCTGCTCTACCTCGTCGCGCGGGCAACGTCGGTGTCCCCGGAGCCGCTTACGACCACGCCCTATCTGTCTGGGTGGATGCCGAAGGAGCACGCACTGTCCCGCTTCCACGCTCGGTGGTATCCGCTCACCATCATCTTCCTCGCCTTCGACGTCGAGATGTTATTCATGTACCCCTGGGCCGTCGTCGTGGCGAGCGAGGGTCCCACCGCGATCATCGAGATGTTCGTCTTTCTCGGGCTGCTCATGGTGGGCGTCGTCTGGGCCTGGCGAGAAGGATCGATGAGATGGGTGTGACCTCAGTGCTCGCCCGGTGGGCCTCCACGAGCGTGCATGTTCTCATCGTGGATGTGCCGGGCTGGGACGAATCAAGGATGCTGCTCGAGGCCGAGCTCGACCGGCGTGGCTGGAGAGTCGCGCTCTCGCCAGCCGACGCCGATCTGCTCGCCGTGTGCGGGATGCCGGGCGAAGAACTCCGAGCGGCATTCGATCTCCTGTGGAATCAGCTGCCCGGACCGCGAACCCGGGTGAGCGTGACCACCTCGGTCGCGCTGTCGGCTCTTCTCGATGCCGCCGTGGCGCATCTCGTTGATGATTCCCGGCAGCGAAAGGACGCCCGGGCGAGGTCTCGGCCCGCTGCGGCCGAGGATCAAAGGCCGGATGCCGGCGAGCACGACGGTATGGACCACGGCGGTATGGACCACGGCGGCATGGACATGCCGATGCCCGGCGGCATCCCACTCGCCGGCGGAGGCGACGACCGCGACGGACTGGAGATGGACGTCCTCAACGTTCCGCTCGGCCCGGTACTGCCTCACTGGCCGGCCGGCCTCGTGGTGGATTGCGTGCTGCAGGGCGACGTTATCGTGAGCGCGAAGGCCCGAGTGCTCGAGGCGGCGTCGGCGCCGAAGGACGAGCCGACGACAGCGGTAACGGATGTCGCGGGCCGGCGCATCATCCGACTCTGCGATGACGCCTCGAACCTGCTCGCGCTCGCTGGCTGGCAGACCGCCGCGCAGAACGCACGCCGGTTGCGCGATGACGCTCTTCGCGGTGCGGACATCGCCGATCACGCCGCGGCACTCGATCGGCTGCGCCGACGAGTCGAGCGTTCCGTGCTGCTGCGGTGGTCACTCAAGGGAATCTCGCTCAAGGGGATCTCGCTAAACGAAATCTCACTCAAGGGGATCTCGCTCGACGAAATCCCGCTCAAAGAGATCGGCCTGGCCGCAGGCGCACGCGCGAACACGGGTAACGCGACTCCGCCTGATCAGGCGACCGTCGACATCCGTCATCGCCTGATCGGCTGGCTGCGCGAGGCTGCGGTTCTGGCCGGAACGTCGTCTGGTACGCAGCCGCCCGCAGCGAGCGACTCCGACCGGGCACGCCAGGCGCAGCTCGCGCTCGCCGCCCTGCCCGAGCTGCTCCGCGGAACGGATCTTGGAACGGCTCGCTTGCTCATTGCCGGCCTCGGTCTCGACACCGCCGCACTCGCCCAAAGGCACGAGCAGACTCATGAGTGAGCCCATCGTGCAGGTCAGCCCGGCCTGGGCGGTTCTGGCGCCGCTTGCCCTGCTGCTGTTCGCGCTCGCGGGAGCGGGGCTGAACGGTGCTCTCGTGGCCCGGTCGGTCGGTCGCCCGGGCCGCTCCGGAGCGAGTGCCCCGCTCGCCCAGGTGGCCCGGCTGCTGAGACAACGTCGACAGGTCACCGTCGCAGCCGATGTACTGCTGTGGCGGATCGGTGCCGGCGGCCTCGTGGTCGTCGCCATTCTGAAGATCCTGGTCATCCCGCTCGGGCCGTGGACCCTCGCCGACCTCGACGTGGGCGTCGTCTGGTTCAACACGATGGACGTCATGATCTGGGCGCTGTTCTGGCTCATCGGCTGGGGGGCGAACAGCGCGCACTCGCTCGTGGGGGGCTACCGTTTTCTCTCGCTCGCCGTCTCGTATGAGCTGCCGCTGATGTTCGCGCTGATCACGCCGGCGGTCGCCGCGCGCAGCCTCCGGGTCGGCGACGTGGTCGCGGCCCAGCACGACCTGTGGTTCGTGATCTGGATGCCGGTCGCCTTCGTCATCTTCTGCGGCAGCGTCATCGCCTTCTCGAGTTGGGGTCCGTTCGCGACGGCCGTCGGGCGGGACATTGCCGGCGGTTTTCTCACCGACGTCTCCGGCGTCGACCGGCTGCTCATCCTCACCGGCCGCTACGCGGTGCTCACCGCGGGTGCCGCGTTCGCCGTGCCGCTCTTTCTCGGCGGCGGAGGGGGTGCGCTGCTGCCCGACTGGCTCTGGTCGATCGTCAAGACCGCCCTCGTGCTCGCGGCCTTCGTCGCGATCCGTCACCGAGTGCCGACGATCCGCCCCGACCGGTTCGCCGAGGTGGCCTGGATCATCGTGTTGCCGGCGGCGCTCCTGCAGGTGCTCGTCGTCGCGATCATCGTCGTGGGGAGCTGAGAAAAATGATCGACATCCTGTTCTGGGCGCTCGCCGTCGTGTCCGTGGCATCCGGTGTCGCCGTCTTCGTGGTCGACTCGATGGCGCGGGCGACCTACGCGCTCGCGGTCTCATTCATCGCCGTCGGAATCATGCTCGTGATGGTGGGCCTCGAGTACATCGGCATCATCACGATTCTCATGATGGTCATGGAGATGGCGATCATGGCCGTCTACATGGTGATGTTTATGGGCATGAATCCGGCCCTCATGCCGATGGACATGACGCACAACAAACGCTGGTCGGCGGTTCTGGCGATGGGAACCTTCGTGCTGCTTGCGGCGGGAGCCCTGCTCATCCCATGGCCCGCACGCGTCGGCGTACCCGCAGTCGACCTCGTCGCCTCGCTCGGCGAGGCCATCATGGGGCCCAAGATGCTCGCGATGCTCACCATCAGCCCCGTGCTGTTCGCCACGATCATCGCCGGGCTCGTGATCGTCAACCCGCGCGGGCGTTATGACCGCTGGGGCGACGACCTCAAGCACCGACCGCCGAACGATCCGCTGCGGGGAGGGCTCGGCCAATGACACTCCAAGCCGTTCTTCTGGTCGCCGCCGCACTGTTCTGTGTCGGCCTGTACGGTGCGCTGTCCCAAAAGGTGATCGTGATGGTCATGATGGGGCTGGAACTCATGCTGAACGGAGTCATCCTCGCGGCCGGCGCCTTCTGGTGGTTCCTCGCGCCCGCCCCGGACGGCCAGGTGCTGCTGCTCATCGTGATCGCCGCGATGACGGTGGAGATGGCGATGGGGTTCGCCGTCGCCACCCTCCTACACCGTTCTCGGGGATCAGACATGACCGACTCGGCGACGGACCTCTCCGGATGAGCGGGCTCGCTCTCGCTCTCATCGTGCTGCTGCCCGCGGTATCGGGAATCGTACTCTGCCTCGCCGGAGCGCGCGCACGCGCCGCGGCGATCCCGGTCTCGCTTATGACCGCAACAGTGACGGCCGCGCTCGCCGTGGTCGTTGCCGTCACTCGCCCCGCGCTCGAGATCCCCTTCATCGCCGGCGCGCCGGTTGAGCTCGCTGTCGACGGGCTCTCCGCTTTGGTGCTTCCCGCCGTCGCGATCGTGACCCTGCTCGTATTGGTCTTTGCGGTCGCCGAGGGAACGAAGTCGCCGGAACGCTTTCACGGCCTCATGCTGATCTTCGCCGCCGCCGTCGCGGTGACCGTGACCGCGACGACGCTCCCGGCGCTGCTGTTCGCGTGGGAGATCATGGGGGCCATGTCCTGGGCACTGATCGGCTTCCAGTGGCGGGATGACCGGCGCGTGCAGGCGGGACTCGTCGCCTTCACGATGACGAGGGCGGGCGATCTCGGCCTCTACCTCGCCGCGGGCGCCGCCCTGATGGGCGGCGCGGGTCTTTCGCTTACCAATCTGTCCGCCGCGCCCTCGCCCTGGCGAGACGTCATCGCCGCCGGCATCATCGCCGCCGCCCTCGGCAAGGCCGCGCAACTACCCTTCAGCTCCTGGCTGTCACGCGCGATGCAGGGGCCGAGCACGGTCAGTGCGCTGCTGCACTCGGCCGCGATGGTTGCGATGGGCGGATACCTACTCCTCCGCGTGGCGCCGCTGCTAGCGGCGACGGGCTGGGCGGGCAATGCCGTGGCGTGGATCGGAGCGCTCACCGCACTCCTGCTCGGCGCCGTTGCGGTGGCGCAACGAGACCTCAAGCAGCTGCTCGCGGCGTCGACCGCCGCGCAAATGGGCTTCGTCGTGCTCGCCGCGGGGGTCGGATCGATCGCGGGCGGCGCGGGCTATCTCGTCGCGCACGCCTCCACCAAGGCCCTGCTCTTTCTCGTCGCCGGCGCGTGGCTCGCCGCGCTCGGCACCAAGCAACTGTTCGCCCTTCGTGGTGCCGCGCGCCGCTGGCCGCTTCTCGGCGTGCTGTTCACGGTGGGGGCACTCTCGCTCGCCGGTATCGCGCCGCTGTCGCTCTGGGCGCTCAAAGACGAGCTGCTCGCCGTCGCCCGTGAAACGAGCCCCGTGCTCTACATCGTCGGCCTCGCCGCGGCGGCGCTCTCCGCGATCTACTCCGGCAAGGTGCTCGTCATCGTGTGGGGGAGAGCGGATGCTACGACCGAAGCGGGTTACGACGCCGAGCAGCCTGGCACGCGGCGCATCGGCCGGTGGGAACAAGTCCCGCTCATCGTGCTCGCGGCCGGCGCGGCACTGCTCGGAATCCTGGCGCTGCCGCCGGTGAGCGAACCGCTGAAGGCGATACTGGGCGAGACCGGCACCAAGGCGCCGGGCACGCTCGAGCTCGCCGGTTCGGCGGTGCTCGCGCTCGCGATGCTCGCCCTCGTGACGTTCGGGCTCAAACGAGGTCTGCCGCAGCCCGCCTGGGCGGCGAACTGGCTGGGTCTCGAGAAGGCCGTGCACCTCGTCGTCGTTCGCCCGACGCTCGCGCTCAGTGAGTCGCTCGCGAGATTCGACGATGCCATCCTCGACCGTGGCCTGCATCGGGTGGCGCGCGCCGGGGTCACCGGCGCACGTCGGCTCGGGCGCTTCGATGACGCCCGGCTCGACGCCGCTGTTGAGGCAACAGCGCGAGCCGGCACTGTCGCGGGCTCGCGCGCGGCGCGCGCCGACGACCAGGGCGTCGATGGCGCCGTCGAGGGGCTCGCGCGCCAGCTGCGACGCCTCGGCACGCTGGCGAGGCGCCCACAGACCGGCCAGATCTACCAGTACTACGCCCAGATCGCGATCGCCCTCGCGGCCGTCTTCGTCCTGATCTTTCTCGTGAGGTAACCCATGCTCAGCCTTGTCGTCTTCCTCCCCGTGCTCGCCGCGATCGTGCTCGCCGCCGTGCCCCGCATCACGGATGCCGCAGCCCGCTGGATCTGGCTTGTCGTCACGCTCCTCGACCTTGCGCTGGTGGTCGGCCTGTGGCTGGCCTACCGCGATCCGGGTGCGGGAAAGCTGGCCTTTGAGGAGCAGCTGCCGTGGATCCCGAACGTTGGCAGCAGCTATCACCTCGGCGTCGACGGCCTGTCACTGCCGCTCGTCGCGCTCACCGCGCTCATCTTCGTCGTCTGCGCCGTCTTCGCGCTCCGCCACACCGACCGGCCCCGCGCGCAGGCTGCCCTCTTTCTCTTTCTCCAGACCGCATGCCTCGGCGTCTTCGCGGCGCAGGACCTCATTCTCTTCTTCGTGTTCTTCGACCTCTCGATCGTCGGCATGTACTTCGTGATCGCCGGTTGGGGGCACGGTAACGCAGCCCGGTCGGCGCTGAAGTTCTTTCTGTACACCTTTCTCGGCTCGCTCGTGCTGCTCGTCGGGTTCATCGGCCTCTACCTGGGTTCGGCGGCGAAGACCTTCGACATGGCCCTGCTCGCGGCATCCCCGCCCTTCGGAGACGAGCCGGTCATCGGCGGTCTCGTGCTCGCCACCGTCTTCATCGGGCTCGCAATCAAGACGCCGACTTTTCCGTTCCATACCTGGCTGCCGCCCGCCCACACGGATGCTCCGGCGATCGGTTCGGTCGTGCTGGCGAGCATCATGCTCAAGATGGGCACCTACGGTTTCGTGCGCATCGCCATGCCCATGCTGCCGAACGCCTGGCGAGACTGGGCGTGGCTCATCGTCGTGATCGGCATCATCTCGGTGCTCTACGGGGCACTCGTCGCACTCGCCCAGACCGACGTCAAACGGATGATCGCCTACACCTCGGTCAATCACATGGGCTACGTGATTCTCGCGGTCGGCGCCGCGGGCGTCGTCAGCGACAGCGCAGCGCAGGCGAGGGAGGTCGCGATCACCGGCGCCGTCGTGCAGATGGTGAGCCACGGGCTGATCACGGGCGCCCTCTTTCTCCTCGCGGGGGTGCTCTATGACCGCAGGGGCAGCTACGACATCGGCTCCTACGGCGGACTCGCGGCCCCGGCGCCTCGCTACGCCGCCTTCTTCGCGGTCGCGGCGTTCGCCTCCCTCGGGCTCCCCGGTTTCAGTGGTTTCGTCGCCGAGTTTCAGATCTTCGCGGGCAGCATCGGACCCGTTCCGTGGACCGCTCTCGCCCTCCCGGGCATCCTGATCACGGCCGCGCTGTTTCTGCGTGCCCTGCAGCGGATGCTCACGGGCGAGACGCGGGGACTGTCCCGTGGATTCCGCGACCTCGACCGGAGGGAGATCCTGGCGATCGCGCCGCTCCTGCTCCTGGCCGTGATCATCGGGATCGTGCCGCGTTTTCTGCTGGATGTCATCGAACCCGCGGCATCCGTCGTCGTCGACCTCGTCAGCAGGTAGCGCCTTCGTGAATATGCAACGAGATACCCTTGCGCTGCTGCCGGAGATATTCGTTCTCGTGGGCGCCGTGGTCGTGCTGCTTGCGGGCTCGTTCCTTCCCCGCGATCGGCAGGTGGTGACGCGATACCTCGCAATCGCCGCCCTGCTGCTGGCGGCCGGGGCGGCAGCGGTCGGTATGACCTCCCCCGCGATGACGATCTTCGAGGGCGGCTTCGCGGTGGATGTCGCGACCGGGGCCGCGCGCATCATCATTCCGCTCGCCACGATCCTGGTACTCGTGCTGGGCGCCCCGGAACTCGGCGGGAGCCGCCGGGAGAGCGAGACGTATTCGCTCATGATGCTTGCCGCGCTCGGTGCGATCGCGATGGCGGGAGCCAACGATCTCCTGGTGCTCGCCGCGGGCTATCTGCTCGCGAGCATCCCGCTCTATGCCCTGGTCGGAATGAGCAGGTCGCCCGGTGCGGCCGAGGCCGCCCTCAAGACCTACCTGATCGGCGCGCTCATGGGCATCGCGTTGCTGCTCGGCGTCACTATTCTGTACGGGATCGGCGGGAGCACCTCCTATTTCGAACTCCGGTCAACGCTCGGCGGCGCGCCGCCCGCGGCGGTCCTCGCCGGAATCCTCGGGGTCGCAGCCGGGCTCATGTTCAAGGCGGGCGGGGTGCCCGGCCACTTCTGGGTGCCCGACGCGACGCAGGCATCCACAACCGCGGTCGCGGCGTTCCTCACGTCGATTCCCAAGGTGGGGGCGCTCGTGGCCGCGTATCGCTTCTTCGAGCTGCTTCCCGGCGGGTCTGATCAAGGCGCTGTCGACTGGCCCCTGCTCGTTGCCATTCTCGCCACGGCGAGCATGACCCTCGGCAATCTCGCGGCCTTCTGGCAGACCGACGTTCGGCGGCTTCTGGGGTGGTCGACGGTGAGCCAGGTGGGCTATCTGCTGCTGCCCGTCGCGGTTGCGGGCAATGCCGATCTCGCTCTGCCGTCACTGCTGCTCTACCTCGCGGGCTACACGGCGTCGAACATCACCGCCTTCGCCGTTGTCGCAGCCCTGCCCACACGCCGCTCGATCGAGGACTACCGCGGTGCCGCGGCAGCGCACCCGTGGCTCGCTGGAGCTCTCGTCGTGAGCCTGCTCGGACTCGTCGGCACGCCGCCGACCGCGGTGTTCGTCGGCAAGCTCACCACCTTCACCGCAGCGTGGGACGGCGGCCTCGCCTGGCTCGTCGTCGTCGCGGCAATCAACACCGTCGCGAGCCTGTTCTACTACCTGCGCTGGCTCGCGCCGATGTTCGCACGAGGTAAGGCGGATGCTCGCGCACCTGCACCTGCACCTGCACCTGCGCACCCATCTGCTTCTCGGGCCGCTGTCGTCGGTGCTGTCGCCGCCGCTGTCGTCGGTGCCATCGCGGTGCTCATCATCGGGATCGCCGCCGGTCCCGTGCTCGCCGCGTTCGGTACATCGCTCGCCGGGTGACGAGAGTTCTGCCGCATCCGCTCACGTGGGCAATCACAGCAGCAGAAAGCGGGACCGATCCTCCCCACCCGAAACGATCACTTTCTGACAGATGTCAGTCCGGTGGCCGAAGCACGGTGCGGCGGGCGAGGTATTCGGTTTCATCGATCTCTCCGCGGGCGAAACGCTCGTTCAGAATGCGCTCCGCCTCATGGTGCGACGGGCGTACACCGGTCAGTCCCTGATCGGAGTGCGGGCGCCGAAGAAGAACCACGATGACGATGATCACCCCGCCCCAGAACAAAATCATCAGAATTGCCATTACGATCCAGCCGGCCATTCCCCAGCTGTCGCCACCCCATCCGTACATGTCAAACCTCCATCTACTTACAAAAGGCTAGCGCGCCTCGCGATCGCGAAATAGGGCCGTAAGTCCTATGTGCGCGCTACGCACCAGGGAAGAGACTTGAACTGCGCAGCCGATGAACAGACTCTCCTGCGTCAGGCAACTCTCCACACGCAGCCCCGACGCACACGGTGGATACACCACATTTTCCACCCACAACAGGGAACCAAAAATGGTCACTGAATTCACCAAGAACAATCTAAATAAGCAAGGATTTGGAAATCTCGATGAGAACGCCAAGTCTTGCTACGCGGGGCCACTGCGATTCGCGCCGGGCGTAGGTACCGTGCTCATCATTGTGGGGTTGACTTTGCAGTCGCCCGCTTTTCTGGGAATTGGGGCAATCGTTCCCCTCAGCGGAGCGCTCTTTCCCCGCGGAATGATTCTTGACCTGGCTTACAATTTGGGCGTTCGACACCTATTTCACGGGCCCGCGCTTCCGCCCTCTCCCACGCCCCGGCGGTTTTCATACCTGCTGTCCACCGTGCTGCTGGCGGGCTCGGCCTTGTCCTTCTATTACGGGTTCTCAACGGTGGGAATCATCCTCGGGGGAGCGGTCGCTCTAGGAGGCTTGATGCTCACCACCACCCATTGGTGTCTCGGGTCGTGGATCTACAGATTGTTCTTCCGTCATTCAGTGGCCAGGTCCAAACGACACCCCGTCGGTCGAGCCCGCCCCGTTGGTCGAGTTCGCCCCGACCACCCCCAACGGGGTATCCCCTCAATGGGGACTCCTCACTTTGAGTAGACTGGAAATAAGGTGGCACCTTTCGCCATCCGGGGGAGCGCGCAATGTCGAACGCAACGAAGGTGCCCACGCGCCACCCACGAACTCGCGATTGGCACGACACCTACTCCGCGAGACTCGCCCTCACCGACCTTCTCGTGCTCATCTGGGTCGTCTTCGGTGTGCAACTGGCCTGGTTCGGCTTCGACACCGCCGATGTGGCCTTTCGCGGCGACCTCAACCACCTCGCCTTCACCTACACCTCGTTCTCGATCTTCCTCATCGCAACATGGATGGCCCTTCTCAGTGTCTTCGGCACCCGTGAGCACCGCGTGCTTGGCACCGGCCCCGACGAGTACAAGCAAATCATCAACGCATCCATTCGCTTGTTTGGCATCATCGCGATTGTCGCGTTTCTGTTCAAGATCGACATTGCCCGCGGCTACATTCTGCTCGCGTTCCCCCTCGGCGTCTTGGTACTTCTCTTCTCGCGCTGGGTCTGGCGCCAGTGGCTCGTGGCCAAGCGCATGCACGGCCTCTTCACCGCCCGGGTGATTCTGGTGGGCACGCTGGCCTCCTCGACCCGAATCGCCCGCGAGCTGCGCCGCCTGCCCAGTGCCGGCTACCTCGTCGTCGGGGCCATCGTGACGACCGGCCCGGTTGCCACCGAACTGCCCGACACCGACGTGCCGGTGCTCGGCGAGCTCGACAACGTGCACACGGCCCTCGAAACAACAGATGCCGACACCGTCGTCGTCACGAGCAGCAGCGACCTCACCCCCACCAGCATGCGCGAACTCAGCTGGAGTCTGGAGCCCGACCGCCATCACCTGGTCGTCGTGCCGCAGCTGATCGACATCGGCGGTCCGCGTATTCATACTCGTCCGGTCGCCGGCCTGCCGCTGATCCACGTTGAAACCCCGCGCTACGAGGGCCGCACCCTGTTCGCCAAGCGCGCGTTCGACATTGTCGGCTCGGCCGGTCTGCTGCTGGTGTTGTCGCCGTTCCTGCTCGTGATCGCGCTCATCGTGCGCTTGAGCAGCCCTGGCGCCGTGTTTTTCAGGCAAGACCGGGTGGGCATCAATGGCTCCCGTTTTCGCATGTTCAAGTTTCGTTCGATGGTGACGGATGCCGAGGCCCTGTTAGATGGTCTGCAGGATCAGGCGCGCACCGAGGCCAATAAGGTGATGTTCAAGATGCGCAACGACCCGCGGGTCACGCCGGTCGGCCGGTTCATTCGGCGTTACAGCATTGACGAGCTTCCGCAACTGTTCAACGTGCTCGCCGGCACGATGTCGTTGGTTGGCCCACGTCCGCCATTGGAGAGTGAGGTCGGTGACTATGAGAACCACATGCACCGCCGTTTTCTGGTCAAGCCCGGAATCACCGGTCTCTGGCAGGTCAGTGGCCGCTCCAACCTCTCGTGGGCCGAGACTGTGCGCCTCGACCTCTACTACGTCGAGAACTGGTCTCTAACCGGCGACCTGGTAATCCTCTGGCGCACCGCCCGAGCCGTCCTAAAAAGAGACGGCGCCTACTAACTACCGCCCGGTCGAACTGGTTCCCGTTGGTCGAGCATGTTTCCGTTGGTTGAGTCCGTTCCCGTTGGTCGAGCTTGTCGAGACCACAAATCGCCAGTCTTTCCTCGTCGACGTCGGCCGAGCCTCTTCCGGGTGTCTGCGCATCGTCGTTAAGGTAGGCCGCGAGCCCGTGCGCGGCGTGCCGGTCGAGGTTGCCGCGATTGCGGTCGTAGCGCACGGTCATTCGGGGGTCTGCATGCCGAGCGAAAATCTGTGCGTCGCGCTGCGTGGCCCCGCTGTCAAGCGCCGCCATGATCGAACTATGGCGAAGGGTGAGCGGATGCAGCCCCGCCGGCAGGCCGGCCTGCTTGCCGACGGATTTGATCCGGCGATACGCCGATCGACGATCCATCGCCGTTCCTATGTTTGTGGCGAGAAGCTGGCCGACTGTGCGGTCTCCGGCGCACTCCTCGTGGGCGCGCAGCACGGGCGCCGGCAAGGGGATCATGGCTGGCTTCCGGCCTTTGCCCATGACGCGCAACACTCGGTGCCCGCTCCGAGTTCCAGCGAAGTCATCGATCTGCACGTTGCAGGCCTCGCTCACGCGAAGGCCCAGCATGCCCATACGTATAACGAGCGCGGCGTCGGTCGTCGACTTCGCCCGAGCCCTCTGGAAAAGCTGACGCAGCTGCGAGCGGTCAAGGCCCATTGCTGCATTTTCGTCCCAGACTACTTTCGGCATGCGCACAAACGTCATGGGTGAACGCCCCCTCTCTGTCAACCTTGGATAAGGCACCGGGATCGTCCCGAATAGTGTCGTAGAAGGCGGGGAAGGAGTTCCCTTGACGAACACCGTAGTGACAGGGCTCAGCTCGATCGGGCAGGCTGTAGGGATGGAAGATGTCCCCAATCCCCAGGTCCCCGAGCGTGCACGGCGGCGGACCTACACCGCCAAGTACAAACGCGACATTCTGACCGAGTACGACAGCCTGAACCGGCAGGGCCGCGGCGCTTTGCTCCGCCGAGAAAAGCTGTACACCTCGCTCGTTGGTAAGTGGCGTGACCAGCGCGATAAAGGAGTGCTGGAGGCCTTGGCGCGGCCGGCGGGAGCACCACCAGCCAGCGCGGCAGAAAAGGACGCCGCCCGCCTGCGGAAGGAGAATCTGCGCCTGTCGGGCGAGTTGGATACTGCGAGGCAGGTGATCGCTATCCACGGAAAACTCTCGGCTCTGTTGGATCAACTCTCGACCAACAGCAGCGCGACGAACACCGAGAAATAATCGACGCCACCATCGCCGCCCTCGTCCCGCTCGTAGGCACGCGGGACGCATGCCGGGCCGTGGGCCGGTCGCGGGCGACGCACTACCGGCACCACCCGCGGTCGCCACGGCCGCCGTCTTCGCCGCGGCCCCGGCCGGAGCCGGCGAAGCAGCCGCGCGCGCTGACCGAGTTGGAGTGCGCCGCTGTTCTGGAGGTGCTGCGGTGCAAGCGGTTCGTGGATAAGGCGCCGGCGGAGATCCAGGCGATCCTCCTTGACGAGGGCACTTACCTGTGCTCAGTGGCGACGATGTATCGTCTGCTCCGCGCCCACGGCGAGACCGGGGAGCGTCGTGCTCAGGCCGAGCACCCGGCACGCATCAAGCCCGCACTCATCGCGACGGGACCCAACATGACCTGGTCGTGGGACATCTCGAAGCTCAAGGGTCCGGCCACATGGTCGTACTTCCACTTGTATACGATTATCGACATTTACTCGCGGTACGTCGTCGGGTGGATGGTCGCGACCCGGGAGTCCGCCGAGCTGGCTGAGCGGCTCCTGCTCGACACGATCGAGAAGCAGAACATTCGCCGTGATCAGCTGACGATCCACTCCGATAACGGGTCCTCGATGGCGTCGAAACCCGTCGCGTTTCTGCTTGCCGACCTGGGCGTGACCACGTCGCACTCCCGCCCGCATACGAGTAATGACAATCCATTTTCCGAGTCGCATTTCAAAATTCTGAAGTACCGGCCCGAGTTCCCAGACCGGTTCCACAGCCTCGCCGAGGCACGCTCATTCTGCACCGAATTCTACGACTGGTACAACGGTGAACATCGCCATTCGGGCATTGGAATGCACACCCCGTTCAACGTTCACCACGGCCGCGCACCCGCCATCCAGCACGCTCGTGCCCGCGTTCTGACGACCGCCTATGCCACGCACCCCGAACGCTTCGTTCGGAAGCTCCCGCAGCCGCCAACATTCCCGACGAAGACGTGGATCAACGAACCCGAAAAGGAAGGAACGAACTCAATGACCGGCTAAAGAAACTGACTCATAAAGGTTGACATCTTCCGCGCTCGATGCGTTCGTCCGCCGCCGCGATGCGGTAAAAGCTCTTGAGCACAGACAGCCTTCGGTAGGTGGCCGAGGCGCCATTACCGCGCACTTCCTCAAGGTAACGGGCGAAGAATTCGATGTGCACGCGCTCAGCCCTGAGCGGCCTGACCCCGCTCACCGAGCACCACTCGAAGAAGATGCGCAGATCGCTGATGTACAGCGCGCGGGTGGCGCCCCTGTAGCCGGCGAGGAAGGCCGTGGCGGCGACTTCCTCTTCGGTCATGTGGGCGTTGAACATGGGCTCGATCGGGCCAGCCTTTGACATGGTCGACCTCCAGGTGCCAATGGAATGGACGCTCCTGCGGTGATGGACCCGATGGGGCCATCACACTTTGCGGTGAAAGAAGGCCAGGCACCTGCCCCAACGAAACATAACGGTGAGGGGCAAAATAAGGAGAACTTCGACGTGCCCGTCTTTGGAGAACTCAGACGAGCCCCACAATGTCGATGACAGCCAACAATTTGCAGTAGATGGAGAACTCAAAGAGGGTGAGTCGCGGACACGACGTGGCACTTAGCCTCAATACCGTTCAGTTAAGCGTTGCCGTGTTACGTTGTCGGTATGGCGCGTACAGGGTGGGTGAAGCCGGTCTCTGACCGTCGGTTGTCTGATTTG
>NZ_JADOUX010000022.1:0-50705 GCF_015751745.1 Cryobacterium sp. CAN_C2 | reverse complement strand
CCGCCGAGAGATGCTCACGAGTCATGGGCCTTACCCTTTCCACACCCCGATTTGAGCTGTGTCCTCCAGACCTAACAGGCTTGGCGAGTTGTTGCGAGACCTCAACCCTACGTGTCAGGGTTGCCTGAAGCCAGCAGTTGATAGCAAGTTCGGCGTTTGACGTAGGGCGAGAATCAGGAATCATCACCATGCTCAGCCCGTCTGTGACCTGAGTGCTCGACGATAGTTTGGGCTGCTGGGTCGCCTCTGGTGACAGCGCGAAATCCTGCGCCATCACACCGGAATCGTAGGCCCGACAAAGGAACGACGAGAGCCCGCCCCCTCCAGGGCGAGCGCTCGTCGTTATGCCGTGCTGACCGCGCCCCATTCTGTCACCGTGACGATCCCCCCACAGATGAGGAAGACCATCACGATCAGCAGGGTGAGCGTCGCGAGGATACCGAGCTTGAGTCGCTTACGGCTCACGGCAAAGCGGATGACCACCATCGCCGCGTACAGCGCCACCACGATAACGAGTCCCGTCGTCGCGACCCCGGCTGGGCTGAGCCACTGCATAGCGAAGAGCAGGGCGCCGCAGAGGAGCGTGAGAGCGCCGCCCACCACAAGCCAGATAGCGCCCGTCGAGGTAGTCAGCGGTCGTTGATCGAATACTCGCTGTGACTCTGACACGATCGACACCCTCTCGTCTCGTCTTGCGCGTTATCCACGTTGCCACTCGCGAGAAGAAAGCGCCAGAGCCGAGAACGCATCCGCTCCATCTGCGCCCGTTCAAGTGCCACCCGGTTCTGGAGTAGTGCCCCGAACTGGGTCCAATCCAAAAAATAATAATTTGAATTTTCAACCCGGTTTGCCGTTGGCGTCACCGATGGTCCCAATCGACACCACGAGGCCCTCGTGGGCCACGGTCCCACGTGGCTTACGTCCGCGCACGAGGCCGTTCATACCCTCGAGGCGCATCAGCCGGTCGACCGAGACGGCGTCAAAAAGGGTGCGTTTGGGCGACAGCGCAGGTCGTCGAGGCACGAAGACCCAAGAAGTAACCAGGACACCCTGCGCGCGCAGGACCTCGCAGGTCACCTCGACTCCGTGGCCGTCGACTTTCATCCGAAAGATGAAAGCGACTATGGACGGTTTCGAGGATCAAGCTCCCCGTGCACGCCGCTCCCGGTTCGACCCGACAACGCCCGTTGCCCCCGGGCGGTGTCGTGTGCGGCCAACAACACCAGGTCGCGATTGCTGGATCGTTCGAGTGCTGCCGGGTCGAAGATCGCAGCAGGGCGGCCGAGCAGGTAGCCCTGCACCAGCGCGCAGCCCGATTCGGAGAGGGTGTCGAGCTGGTCAACGGTCTCCACGCCCTCGGCCACGACTTCGATATCGAGCTTCTGCGCAAGCGCGAGGATCCCCTGCACGAGGGCGACGGAGGACCGGGCAGGAATATCCATGATGAAGGTGCGATCGATCTTGATCTGATCGACCGGCAGGGAATTGAGCCACGCGAGCGTGGAAAACCCGGTTCCGAAATCATCGAGTGAGATCCGGATGCCGAGCTGGCGGAGCTCGGTGAGTCGTTCGACGACGCCGGGCAGGTCGATCAGTGCACGGCTCTCGACGACCTCGAGAATGAGGCGTCGGGGCGAGAGATGGTTTCTGGTGAGGGCGGCGCGCACCGTCGGCAGCAGCCGGGGGTCGACCAGCGTCGCGCTTGCGAGGTTGACGGCGACGTGCAACGGCTCGTCACCCGGTTGCGCCCAGCCTGCCAGCGCCGCGCACGCGTTCTCCATCGCCCACAGGTCCAGTTTGGTGATCATGCCGGTCTCTTCCGCGAGCGGAAGGAATGCGGCCGGCGCCAATAACCCCAGGCGCGGATGATTCCAGCGAATGAGTCCCTCGGCACCCACAACCCTGATGCCACCGGCGGCGGAAATATTGAGGACCGGCTGGAAGTGCAGGCGCATTTCGTTCCGGTCGATGGCGACCGAGAGCTCCGTCTCAAGCGACGGCTGTGACGAGGCGGATGCCGTTTCGCCGGAGACGGCGATCTGGTTGCGACCCGTCCTCTTCGCCTCGTACATCGCCGTGTCAGCCGAGGCGAGGAGCCGTTCACCGCGCCCGCCCTCACCCGTGTAGATGGCCACACCCACGCTCGTGGAGATACGCAGGTCCTGGCCGGCGAGATGAAAGGGCACATTGAGGCTGTCGACGATGCGTCCGGCCATTTCGAGCGCCGTCGACTGGCATGGCACATCGGTGGCGAGCACCGCGAATTCGTCCCCGCCGAGGCGGCCGATGGTATCCCCCGGGCGAACCTCGGAACGGAGGCGCGCGGCGACCTGGCGGAGCAGTTCGTCCCCAGCGCCGTGCCCGAGGTCGTCGTTGACCTTCTTGAAGTTGTCGAGGTCGCAGAACATCACCACGGTGCCCGTGCCGGCATGTGCCCGGTTCTCGCCGAGCGCCTGGTCCAGCCGCTCGGCGAACAGCACCCGGTTGGGTAAGCCGGTGAGAGAGTCGTGCAGGGACTGGTGCCGCACGGTTGCGAGCAATCTGGCATTTTGCAAGGCCGTTGCGCCCTGGCTGCTCACCCCGGCCATCCGGGTCAAGGCCGCCCGATGCACCTCTGGTGTGAGGTGACCCCGCCAAACGGCGGCCGCGATCCCCATCAGGAGATCGCCATCGAGCAATGGGACCACGACAACATTCGGGGCCCGAGTGGCGCCAAGTAACTGTACAAGGAGCGGGCTGGCCTCGTCCGCCCTGATGAGGACCGGTTCGTGGTTGGTCAGGAGTCCGATCAGCTCGGGAGTCGTCGAGGCCGGGATCGGCGTGGCGAGCAGCACCTGACGCTCATCCGGCTCAAAGCCGTCGCAGGCGACTGCCTGGAGCGACGCGAGGCCGGCGTCCCAGAGCAGGACCGCCGCGGCATCGCACTCGACGATAGTCGGCAGGGCGGCCGCAATGATGTCCGCAACGCCGCTCGTGCTGCCGGCGGTGGCCAGTTCGTTAGCCAGCGCGAGCAGCGCCGTCGAGCGGCTCTCTTCCCGGCGGCTGTCCTCGAGCGCAGTGAAGAGGTCCAGGGCTGCCGCCGCGTGGCTGGCGTAGGCCTCGAGCAGCGCCCGGTCCGCGTCCATGGGACGCTGCCCCCGCGGGTACAGGGCCGCGAGGCGCCCGTGAACCTGGCGAGTCGACGCCACGTCGACGACAACGGCGGAACTGCCGAGGCTGTCGCCCTCGAGCAGCCGCGGCGCGAGTTCCGCGGCTCGCTCATCGGTGAGACCCAAAAAATGCACGAGCGGCGCCCCGCCGTGAGTCGGCTTAACGACAAAGAGGTAGGACGGCGCGAGGACCGCTGCTGCCGCGCGACCCACGATTCTGGCGAGCACCTCGCCGATATCGTCGCTGCTGACGAGGTCCGCCTCAGCCAGCTGTATCCGCTGGACCTGTTCACGCAAGGCCGCGAATCCACGATCGGCCGCGCGCCTACCGCTGCGCCATGACCACCAGTGCAGTCGCCGGGACCACGTGAGGCGGTATACACAGGCCGGATTTCCATCCGACTGGCACTCGGCTTGAACGATATGCGCCGATTCCAGCCCGAAGATACGTGGCACGGCAGAGAACAGGCCCTGCGCATACTCGCAATCCAGCCTGGACGGAGCGTATCCGTCGTGGAGATGAAAGCTGAGCGTCGCATCCGTGGGACCGATGGTGACGAGCGCGAGCGAAGACGTCGTGCTGAATTTCGGGACCATCCTCGGGAGCTGGTAGTACACGGCGCGGGGTGATGCGAAAGCGCTCAGAAGTTGCGCAATAGCCGGATGGAACCTGTCCGCAGCGGCAGATTCGCCAATTTTGAACATTGTCCCCGGGCCGAGGGCATCCGTCACGGCCTCAAAAAGCCGGATGCGGGTGTCGTAGCCGATCCACATGGCTTCCTCTAACTCCTCGACCGACTGGGTGATCCCGGCCGCCGCGAGTACGTCAGCGACCGCTTGGACGCCACCGCGCTCACGGACGAAGCGCAGTACCAGCATCACCGTCGCGCTGGACGTCTCACGCGCTTCCGCAAGCATTGCAACCCCCATGTTGGTGACTATCGGCATCCCCGCCCGCGAGGTAACGAGCTAGTTTCGAGTTTCTTAAAGTGCGACCGCAAGATGGAACGAGTGAGGCAGGGAGAATCTCATTGCAGTTCTTGCCTTCCGCGCTGTACTTGATTCAGTATTTCATGGTCTCGGCGTCATCGTGGTGGTGATTGAAGGCAACGACCGAGATGTCGGCGCGGGAATCGCGCCGTACATGGCCGCCCAACCGGACTGGTTGTGGAGACTCACCTCCGCGGTGGTATGAGTCATCGGTGGCTGGCTGTTTGATAACAGTCCTCCTATTTCTTCCTTGCTGAGTGGGCCCCGTCTTTTTGCCAAGGCGATGCCGCCACGTTGACGTTCGCGGATCAGCGATCGCTCGAACTCAGCACATGCTCCCATGACGTTCAGGAGCAGGGTCGCCATCGGGTTGTCGTCTCCCGTGAAGGAGGGCTGCTCTTTCACGAATGCGACCCGGACCTTCTTGGAGGTGAGCGGCGCACGATCGAACGGAGGTCGTCGAGATTGCGAGCAAGGCGGTCCATTGAGTGCACGAAAACGGTGTCGACGTCTCTGGCGAACTTGATCATCTCGTCCAGCTCGGGTCGGTTTTTATCTTTGTCTGACGCCTCTTCCTCGAACACCCGGTCGACGTCGATGCCATCAAGCTGGCGGGTGGTGTTCTGATCGAGGGTGCTGACTCGTACGTATCCAACTCGTTGACCCGTCACGGGGCTCTCCTGCCTGTTACGTCAGGTTGGATTAAAAAAAGACGGCTCGGGCTTTCTACCAATAAAAAATGACCCTATCTTGACAGTTCCAAATGCTGCCTCTTGACGTCCAGTTGGGGTGTACCCACCAGACACCCCTGTGGAAAACGACCAGTGTCGACTCCATGTTCACCAGATTCGACTCCCCCATCACTGTGATCACCCCGAGGGTGTGCGCCTGACGGGTCAGGCCGAGCGGGGGACGGTTTTCATGATGCCAGTCGGGTTGGCGAGCCGGGCACCGCTACACCCGCTGATCGCGGGATGTTGGTCGGCATCAGCTGGGCTGACCCCGGCCAGAGCGCAGGTACTGCCAGTGCCGGAAGCGAGGCGAGTACGAGTGCGTCGGTGCCGGCGATGGCAAGGAGTAGGCCCGTCGGGCTGGCCGCGCAGAATGCCATGTTGCACCGGGAGGTGCCCGCTCACGCCGGCTCGGCGGCCGGTGTCGACTTTGAGATGAGCGTGAGGCGCGGCATCGATCGCCCCGCCGGCATCGACGATTACATCGTCGCAGAGCTCGACTGCCATTTGCAGTGAGTCGTGGCCTCCGACGAGTCCAAAGAGGCCATGGCCAACACCTCCCTGGGTCCGGTCAAACGCAAAACGACATCGTCCGTTATATCGACGGGTTTTACAACAGTCGCCGGCGGCAGTCCTCGATCGGGCAGGTCAGCCCCGTGGACTTCGAGATGCAATATTCATCACAGCTGGCGGAAGTTCGAATCGCCGCTTAACCCGTGTCCACGAACCGGGGTCAAGGCCAGACCCACCACGAATTAGACAAGCGCGACCACAAGGCTGGCCTCGAGAACTGCGATGTTCACCGGACGTGGCTCCGCAGTCCGATGCGACTGGTGCAGGCGTCCAAGCACCTCGGGGGCGTTGAACGGAGCCCACGATCACCGCTGTCAGAAAGATCACAACTATGACCGCCAGCACAACGACCAACCGCCAGGCGATGACGAGCACCGCGAACCCACCCGGCCGTCACGCGTAGTGGTAATAACCGTTCGAGTCCCGTTCGACTCAGGTCAGACGCGTTCAGTTCTTACGCTTGCCCTTCTTGATCTTCACCGTCTCCTGTACCCGCCTCCACAAATCGCCGTATGCCTGCGCAGCCGGTGAGCGGTTCGCGTAGACCGCCACGGGCGCCCGCTCGGCGCCCATCCGTTCGATCTGCACCGTGGCGGGAACGACGATGTCGGTCACTACCTTGCGCGTGAGGGGCAACTGCTCGACCGTGTCGCGGTGCGACCTCTTGCGGCGGTCAACCATCGAAAAGAACCCGATGATCGGCGCCTTCGAGACGGATGCGGCCACGAACTCCATCACCTGATCCAGCGACCGCATCGACAGGGGCGACGGCACCAGCGGCACTACGACGACGTCGGCGGAGTACACGGCGTTCTCCGCGACCAGCGAAGAACCTGGCGGGCAGTCGAGGATGACCACATCGTAGTCACGGTGGATCTGCTCGAGGATCTTCGCGATCCGCTGCTCCGACTTCTTCGCGTGGTCGAAGACGAGGTCGAGATCGCGGTAGCTCGCATCCGCCGGCAGCACATCGAGATTGTCATAGGTGGTCGACCGGATCGCGGCTGTCACCCGGCTCTGGCCAGCGACGAGCGAGCCCACTCCACCCTTGATCTTCGGCTTCACCTGCAGCAGGAACGTCGTGGCGCCCTGCGGATCGAGATCCCAGAGCAGAACCCGGAACTCTCTCGCCGCTTCAAACGCTAGGCTCACGGCTGCCGTGGTCTTGCCGACACCTCCTTTGGTGCTGAAGACCGCGACGACTTTCACGCCGGCTTCGACGAATTCAGTGCAGAGATCAATGCGGACTTGTTCAGGCGCGAATACCCGGCGATCCTCTGCGCCTTCGCTTTTTCACGCAACTCGATCAGAGTGGGCGCGGCGGGCCGGGGCGAGGGCAGCGGCGGGGTGAACGGAGACTTCTTCGCCACGGACTTCGCAGCCGATCGGGTCGCGGTAGAGGCTCTCGCGGTTTCCTTGGCAAGTCGACGGGCGGCTTTTTCCTGCTTCGCCGCCAGCTTCTCGGTCTGCTTGGACAATCCTGCCGCCTTCTTGCGCAGCTTCTTGCTCGAATCGCGCACAGCCTTGTGCGCCGCCTGCACCGATTTCTCGGCGAGAGCCAAAGCCTTCTTCGCCTTTTTCTCGGTGGTTTTCTTCTTATCTGTCTTCGTCTGCGCCATCCTGCGCACCTCCAATGGGTCGATTAGATAACCTGGTCATTTCCTCCACCATAGTGATCCCTTGTCATCGATCGCGTGAACACAAGGTGAGCCGCGTCGTCTCGGAGTAAAATCCCGACCATCGAGCCGATCCGCTACCGCGACGGGACAGCCGCGCGGCGTGGTTGAACGAAGGGCATCTATCCAACTGGGAAACTCAGCTGCCCGCGACGTTGCCAATCCAGCTAAGAGGAACCCCTCCGGTCGGCAAGTTCTTACGGTCCTCGCCGAAGGCCGGATTGGCCTTCCCAAATGCTGTTACCGTCGCGTGCTTGCGCAGTGATTGTTTCAGTGCCTGTACTCCGGAAACAGCCAAGAGGACGCTCACCGCAAGCAAAATGATTCCACCCGCCACGAGCCCCAGTGAACCAGCAGAGTTCGCCACTGTCATCAATAGATACACGCCTAACGGAAGCGTCAACCATGCTCCAACGAAAGATAGCGATCCAAAAACCACGAGGACGTTCCCACGTCGAAGACCACGGATTCGGAGATCATCGGCTAAAGCCAGCTCCTGTGCCACTTGTGAAGCTTCCATGAATGTCACCTCATATTCGTCGCGCAGGGGTGAAGCTCTCCGGCGCAGGTGGGAAAGCGTCGGCGCATCGCCAAGATTGATCTATTACTTGTCCCAGTGCCGAGCAAGACCGATAGTGCAACCACATCGGCTAAACGACATGAGAACATCTGAGTTTCTTCTTGTCGACGCTCGTTGAAAAGTAGATTAGTAACGCTCGCGGAAAAGTAGATCACGATGGTTGTCTATTCTGCGGTGATCTCGGCTCTGGCGGACGGCACGGTCGTGATTCGGTTGCCCTGGAGTCGATAGCTGGTGCCTGTGAGCGAAATGGCGTCGGCGTGGGCAACGATGCAGTCGATCACGGCTGCTGCGACAGCGTTTAAGAAACAGTCCCAACAAGCCGAATGAGTCGAGAGGGATTTATCCGAAAAATCAGAATGCGACAAGCGACGTCCGCCACGAGGAGATGACTGCCCGCCAGCGTTCGCAATCCGATTTCCAGCTCATCGTGTGCTCTGCGTCGAAGTCCTCGAGGTTGACGACGTCGGGTCGGGTGACGCCGGCCGGATAGGTGTCCATGCAGGGGGTGTGCCAATCGCGGTCGCGGGATCGGGACGGGCGTCGCCCGGCGGAGACGGTTGTCCTTCCCTCACACCGGCCTTGACCTGGGCGTTGAGCGACTCGATGGAGCCTAGGGCTGCCATACGATGTCGACCGAGATCTCCACAGCCGATGTCGTGCCTGTGTTTTCGAGCCAGTGCGTGGTGTGCCTGTCTTCGGGCCAGCCCGGTCCGGGCCCGTACTCCTCAGCCGCGCCGTTTCGGTGGTCGGTGATCGTTCCCTGCAGGATGCAGACCATGCCCGGCCTACCCACGTGGTCGTGAATCGGGCCGAAGACGCCTCCAGGTTCGATGGTCACCTTGCGCATCCGGAGCTGGCGCCCCGCCATGCCCGCAATCTCGGGGCCGAGGTCGACTGCGGCAAGCAGTTCGATCGAGACGCCTTTCGAGTCCGGTGCCGCCTGTTCGTCGCTCATGGCATAATTCTCTCTCGATAGACCCGGCGTGCAGACGCGGGGAAAACATTTTTCACCTCGAACGCCAAATCGTCTACCGGCCCCACTGTCAACAGCAGACGCCGGCCCCGCCAACGCAGCCACGTCACCAGCTGATATCCCTATCGCGGTCGAAGCTTCTCCAACTGTCGACCGACGTTCTGTCGACCGAGGTTCTGTCAACCGACGTTGGCTGCCTATAGGAATGCGCTGGGTCCTGGCGGGTTTCGGAGTGTTGCGCCGGTCCAAATCAGGGCCGGCGTCAACGGAGGATGTTCATCCCTCGTTCGGGTTGCATTTGCCGCCCGTCCGGGTGTGGACGCGAAGCTGGCGTGGGAGGGGTGCGACTGTCATTCCGCGCCCTTTTTATGAATATCAATGAAAGGTAGTCGCATGTCCAGCACAGATTTTTCCCGGCGTCGGTTCCTGAGCGCTGCAGCGGCCGCAGCGGCCCTGGGGGCCGCCAATTCCCTTCTCCCTCCCTCTGTGCAGGCAGCGATGGCGCAGCCGATTCGGCCCGGCGGGATGAAGGCCATCAAGCACGTCATTGTGCTGATGCAGGAAAACAGGTCCTTCGACCACTACTTCGGATCCCTGCGGGGAGTCCGCGGCTTCGCGGATCAGGCGGCGCTGCGCTTGCCCAGTGGCACATTCGTTTTCGAACAGGCCACGGTCCACGGTGAGGTCCACGGTGAGACCGTATTGCCGTTCTCATTGCGCAAAGCTGCAGAACTGGCCGGTCGCCCGGCCTCGGATATCCAGTATCTGGGCGCGTTGGATCATTCCTGGGCCGGGACGACCGCGGCTTGGGGCAACGGGTGGTACGACAAGTGGATCCCGTCCAAGAGCCCGTCGACCATGACGTACTACGAGCGTGCGGATATCCCGTTGCAGTACGAGCTGGCAGATACCTTCACCATCTGCGATGCCTACCACTGCTCCATCAACGGGTCCACGAACCCGAACCGTAACTATCTCTGGTCCGGAACGGTGGGTAATGAACCTGGTTCCGCGTCCCGCGCCGTCACCAACGCCGCCTATAGCTATGACCATGCCGGCTACGACTGGACCACCTACCCGGAACGGTTGCAGGAGGCCGGGGTGTCCTGGCAGATTTACCAGGATTGGGACAACTTCACCGACAATGCGGTGGAGTACTTTCAGACCTTCAAGAAGATCGGCCACAAGATGCTCGCCGCCGTGGACGGTCACCTGCGCACCACGGAAGAGTTCTACGACAGCCTTGCGGCTCGGACCCCGGCCGAGCAGCAGCGGCTGCTGGGCCAACTCAGCCAGGGCCGTGAGCTACTCAGCGAGGTGGAGAAGTCACTGTTCGACAGGGCAATGTGGCGCGGCAATCCGGATACTCTGTTAGATCGGCTGAGAGCTGATATTGCTGCGAACAAGCTACCCGAGGTCAGCTGGATTGTCCCTTCAGCCGCGGACTCGGAGCATCCCGGAGCCTCTACCCCGGTGGGCAGCGCGAACTTCGTCTACCGGCTGCTCGACACCATCGCCAGCGACCCGGAGACCTGGGCGACGACGGCCATCTTCCTAAACTTTGATGAAAACGATGGCTACTTCGACCATGTCCCACCACCGGTTGCGCCGCGACCGGAGTCTGGCAGTGGCGATGACTGGTTTGGCGGCTCGCCCATCGGCTTGGGCCCACGGGTGCCGATGACCGTCGTCTCACCGTGGACCATTGGCGGCTTCGTCAGCTCAGAAGTCTTCGACCACACGTCCGTGATCCGCTTCCTGGAAAGCTGGACGGGGGTTGAGGAGCCGAATATTTCCGCGTGGCGGCGCACAGTCTGCGGCGATCTGACCAGCGTTTTTGACTTCACCACGGTGGGCACACAACCCCAGGTGGATCACCCGGGCCCGGTTCCCGCCGCTACTTCCCGCTGGCTTCCCACCCCGCCGGCGGCCCAGGCCGCACCCTTCCAGGAATCCGGTAGCCGTCCGGCTCGCCCGTTGCCCTACTGCCCGCAGATTTCCGCCCAGGCACGTCAGGACGGCAGCGTGACGCTGGCACTGAAGAACACCGGTCCGCGCTCCACACACTTCACGCTGTACGGCTATGCGAACGAATATTCCGTGCCGCAGCACTTCGACGTGCAGAAGCGACGGAGCGTTGACGTTCCGGTCAAGAACGGGACGTTCGACCTCGTCGTCTCCGGGCCAAACGGTTTCCAGTACGCGCTATCGGGCACGTCCGCTGGCGCTGCTGTGGGCGTGGACGCCAGCATTACGGAGAACCGGACGACGAGCGACGTGGAACTCGCAGTCAGCAACACCGGATCCGTTGCCATCACGCTGACGCTCACGTCCCTGCAATACGTCAGCCACGCCCAGATCGAGGTCCTGCGGCCCGGACAGCAGAAGAAGCTCCGCTGGCCGGCCCCAAACGGCTGGTACGACGTTGACATCAGCACCACGGAGGACGCGACCTTCCGCCGCCGCCTGACAGGACGGGTCGAGAACGGCGCGGCCGTGCTCTCGGTCCACTCCTGAATCCGTGCCCGAGCTGCTCGGTGATGAAAACATTCGTCACGCGGGGCGTTCGTTCCGCGAGTGTTCACCAGAGGGGCGCGCTTCGGCAACCAGAATGGTGCGCCTCAAACCTATGGTTTGTGACGTTACAAACGAATTCGAATTGAGCGGAGCTCCCGATGTCCTTACGTCATGTCCTGGCCACCCTGGGCCTAATTCCCGCCTTGATGGCGCCTGTCGCGGTGCAGGCGGCCGCAGCCGACGATTCTGGCTTGCGACCCCAGCAGACCCACTTCGATCTGCAGGCCCACCGGGGTGGCATCGGCATGACCACTGAGGAATCGCTGGAGGGGTTCGGCAAGGCCATGCGTCTGGGTGTCACGACGCTGGAGCTGGACACCCAAATCACCAAGGACGAAAAAGTAGTCGTCAGCCACGACCGGCAGATCAGCCCGTCAAAGTGTCGCGACACGGCACCTGTTACGTCCGCCGACCCGATGTACCCGTACGTGGGTAAATTCATCAAAGATCTGACCCTGGCTCAGATCAAGACGATGGATTGTGGCTTCCAGCAGCTGCCCGGCTTTCTCGACCAGGAGCAGATAAAGGGCTTCCGGATGGTCGAGCTGAAAGATGTGTTATATCTGGTCAAGAGCTACCACGCTCAGCAGATAAAGCTCAACATCGAGACGAAGGTCGAGGCCGGTGCTCCCGAGCAGACTGCACCGGTAGGTCTCTTCGTCCGTCGGGTCTTCGAGGAGATCCACGCCTCCGGGATCGAGGACCAGGTCACCATCCAGTCCTTTGCCTGGGGGGCACTGAACGAAATGCACAGCCTCGCGCCGACGTGGCCTCTGGTGGCATTGACCAACCGCGACTTTCTGCAGGTCGGTCAGCCCGGTGCCTCGCCGTGGCTCGGCGGCGTCGACGCAGACACCTACGGCGGCGATCTCGTCACGACGGCTGCCGCCGCGATTCCCGGCGGCCTGACCGCAGTATCACCCAACTATGGGTTCCCCCAGAATGGCAAGGTCGGCGACCCCGGGTTCCAGTTCTACCCCGATCAGCTGATGGTATCTGCGGCACACGCCCGCGGTCTCAAGATCATTCCGTGGACCTGCGATGATCCGGCCACAGTGAAGGAGCTCATGGACCTAGGTGTCGACGGCATCATCACGGACTACCCGAATCGGGTTCGGCAGATCATGGCCGACCGCGGAATGAGACTACCGAAGGCATACGAGCCGCGCTGAGCCTCGATAACCTGACCCGACGAGAAACCGGCCAACGTGATCGAGGGGCGGTGGGGCATGTGGTCGAGACGGTGAAGTTCACCGCACCGGCCGCCGCTTGTGCGAGGTTCCACTGATCACGAGAACCTGAGGAAAACCGATCGTGCGTTGGAGCAAATCGGCTTCAGGTCAGCGGCAGCTTTCGCGCCCTGCGGGCGGGTGCACCTAAACTTGCTCGGTGCAGTTCTCTTTGTGGTTGGCCCTTCTCGGCGCGGGTACCCTGATCAGTTTCACGCCCGGCGCGGGGGCGATCAACACCATGAGCAACGCGATCAATTCGGGGTTTCGGCGCTCCATCTGGGGCATTCTCGGTCAGCAGGCCGCGATTGTCATTCACATCGTGATCGTGGCGCTCGGTGTGGGGCTGCTCGTGGCCAGTTCCCCGCTCGCGTTCAACATCATTCGCTACGCGGGCGCCGCCTACCTCGTGTATCTCGGCATCCGTCAATTTCTCGCCAAACCGGGCCTCGACGCCGAGAGCGTCCACGCGCTTCGTAATGAGCCACGCTGGTCGATGTTTCGACGCGGGCTGTGGGTCAACATGCTCAACCCCAAGGCGATCGTGTTCTTTCTGGCGTTCCTGCCCCAGTTCATTCGGGTCGACCAGCCCATGCTTCCGCAGTATCTGATCGCCGCCGCGACCGTCATCGTTATCGATGTTCTGGTGATGTGGTTCTTCTTCGCCGGAACGGCGCACTCGTTTCAGCGCTTCACCCGCAACGCTCACGGTCAGCGCGTTCTGAACCGAATCTTCGGCGTATTATTCATCGGCGTCGGCGTGCTGCTCGCCGTCATCCACTGAGACCTCGACTCCAAGCCACTTCGGCACCCGGGCTTTCAGAGTCTGGGCAGGTGCCGTTCGTATACCCGGAACATTCACGCGACGCGTAGCGTTGCATCCAATATGTCGGCTCGGGCCGGCATCACAGACCTCGAGGAGAACAATGAATACGGAACGAGCAATTCTGGCCAGCGGCTGCTTCTGGGGAGCCCAGCAACTGTTGCGCAGGCGCCCAGGTATCCTATCGAGCCGGGTCGGTTACTCGGGCGGTGATACCCCGAACGCGACCTACCGTCATCACGGCGACCACGCCGAGGCCGTCGAGATCGACTTCGATCCTGCCGTGATCAGCTACCGCGAAGTACTCGAGTTCTTCTTTCAGATTCACGACCCGTCAACCAAGAACCGGCAGGGCAACGATGTTGGCCGCAGCTACCGTTCCGCCATTTACTACACATCGCCGTCACAGAAGCAGGTGGCTGAAGAGACGATAGCGGATGTCGACGCCTCCGGCATCTGGCCGGGCCCGGCTGTCACCGAGGTTGAGCCGGCCGGTGACTTCTGGGAGGCCGAAGACGACCACCAGGACTATCTGGAGAAGTACCCGAACGGGTACACCTGCCACTTCGTGCGCCCCGCCTGGCAACTGCCGAGCCGAGCGGATGCATCCACTAACTGATCCCGCGGCCACGCCCGATTCACCGTCGTTGATACGGCGTCCCGAGGCGCCGGCGCGGCGGTGCCCAGCCGCTCACCATCATGATCGTCGGACCAACGGTGCCGGATTGGTGCACACTCCGGGAACCTCCGGTCACCGAAATGTGAGCGGGTGGCCAAAAATCGGGTCACATGACCTCAATTCGGTTCACTCGGCCGGGGTGATCAGCCTCACGCCCCGAGGGCCCCAACGCCCTCGCCAAGCAGTGGCAACCGCCGCACGCTCTCGAACTGCCGCACTCCCCCGTCGATCGGGTCGGTGAAGCTCAGTTCGCTGGCCAGAAGCTGCAGGGGTCGCTGGAAATCGTGCACCGGGACATCAAGAACCACGGGGTAGAGCGGGTCGTCGGTGATCGGTATACCCAGGCCCAGCATGTGCATGCGCAACTGGTGGGTGCGGCCGGTGCGCGGTGACAGCCGGTAGCTGCCCTGGTCGCCCTGCTCGGACTCGAGTTCGATCAGCGTCTCGGCGTTGGCCGGGGCGTCGGGCACGACCTCGCCCTGCCACTGGCCAAGCCGCGTGGCGAGGTGGTTCCGCACGGTGACGGGCAGTTCGAGACCGGGCCGAAGCGGGGCCAGCGCCCGATAGGTCTTGCCGACCTCTCCGCGTTGAAACATCGACTGATAGCCCCCGCGCCATCGCCGTTCGGTAGCCAGAATCAGCAGTCCGCTGGTGACGCGGTCGAGCCGGTGCAGCGGAGAGAGTTCGGGCAGCCCGAGCTGGGCGCGCAGGCGCACCACAACGCTCTGCACGACGTGCCGACCGCGCGGAATCGTCGACAGAAACGGCGGCTTGTCGATCACGACGATGCGCTCGTCGCGATAGATCAGGTGGATGGGCCCCGGTACGACAACCTCGTCGGCGAGGTCGCGGTGAAACCAGACGAAGGTGTGCGGTCGGTAGGGGTCGCGGCCGAACACTGGCGCGCCGGTTTCGTAGACAAAACGCGCGTCGCCGAGAAACCCGGGGACGTCCACGGACTCTGACAGCCGTTCGTGGAGCCAGGCACCCATAGTCGGCCACGGCTGCGGCTGCGCGCGCTCGGGAGTGCACACCCACGCAGCGTCGAGCCCGTGTCGCTGTAGGAGAGGAGAATGCGGGGGCACCCTTCGATCGTACGTTGCCTCACCGACAGCGTTGGCAGCCGGTGCAGCGTGTGTGTGAGCAGACCCGAGTGTACGGAGAACTACTGGCGAAGACTGGGTTGGGGTCATCGACTGGGAGAATCGGGTCATGACGACTTTCCCTATTAGTGGCACTGCCGGAGACCTTCTACGACGGGGCAGGCCTCTGGAATGGTTCACGCTGGGCTGGAAAGTGGTCGGGGTGATCGTGCTCGCCACAATCGCGATCACGGCATCGTCCGTGGCCATGGCCGGATTCGCCATCGTCTCTTACGCCGTCCGGGAATCCATCCATATTTTCCACGGGGAGGAGTAGCCGTGTCGGAGTGGTGGCAGGTTGTCCTCAGCGTTATCGCCGGTCTGATCGTGGTCTGGCTGGTGCTTGTTCTTATTCTCTGGCTCGAGCAACGCAAACATCCGGGTCGTGCGTCGCTCGTGGACCTTCTTCGTCTCGCCCCGGACGTGGTCCGCCTGCTGAAGCGGCTCGCCTCAGACCGAGCCGTGCCGATCGGGGTCCGGATCTGGTTGGGCGTGCTGCTGGTGTATCTGATCTCTCCGATCGACCTCATTCCAGACTTCATCCCGGTGCTGGGGTATGCCGATGACGCGTTGGTCGTCGCGAGCGCTCTCCGCTTCGCGACCAGGCGGGCGGGCAGCGACGCCATCACGAAACACTGGCCGGGGACCCCGGCCGGTCTGGCAGCCGTGCTGCGCCTGGCAGGGTTGGCCGCTTCCTGACAGTTCAGTCTTCAGTGTAAAGTCAGTAGATGCTGACTATTGCTTCGCGGGTGCACGTGATGAATCGATTGGGCCGAGCAATGGCCGACCCCACCCGGTCACGGATTCTCCTTGCTCTGCTGGGGGGTCCCGGATATCCGGGCACGCTCGCCCAAGACTTGGAGCTGACTCGGTCGAACGTCTCGAATCACCTGTCGTGCTTGCGCGGTTGCAGGATCGTCGTTGCCATCCCCGAGGGTCGGTCGACCCGGTATGAGATCGCCGACCCTCATCTGACAAAAGCTCTGACCAGCCTGGTTGAGGTCGTCCTCGCCGTCGACGATGGGGCCGCGTGCACCGACGACACCTGCGGCGTGCCGCTGTGCTGCGGGGCCGGCGCATAACCGCGTCGCCAGAGCTGATCGGGTTCGGTCTTGACTCCCTCGTTGAGGTGCTGTCCGCGGCCGCGGTGGCATGGCAATTCTCCGGCCCCGACCCTCAGCCTGGCTGAAAGGGGTGCCGGCCGGAAACTAGGTTCCGCCACGGCCATCGCGGACTCGAAACAAACCCTGATTTACTCCTATCTCTCGGCTGCGCTCCTGATCGGGCTGCTGCTGAACACCCTGCTCGGGTGGACGTGGGCCGACTCTGGTGCAGCGTTGGTGCTCGTCGTCTTCGCCATCCGGGAGGGCCTCGAGGCCTGGCGAGGCGATGCGTGCAAGGCCCCCGTGTCAGCCCTGACCGGCGAGCGGACCGTGGAACACGACGACTGCTGCGGCTGACCAGAAACTTCAAAGGGGCATCTGCTGGTGCTATCTGTGGCTGTGGCTGTGGGCGAGACGGCAGGAGTCGGTGCCGGGCAGCGCCGCCAGGCGCACGCCGGTCGCATTGAAATGGTTCACCGCCTGAGACTGGGTGACCGAACGTCGGATTGGCGCCGCTGGGTGCCAACGATCTACCTCTACCCACAGTTCGAGGGCGTCCCCGCCCCGTCCTAACCAGCCCGCACACGCATCTGCGAGGTCAGCGGATAGTACCGCTCCAGGGATTTCGAGCCGCGATCGCTTTCACAGTCTCACCGCGCGGTGATGGGGCGCTCAATTTAGTCCTTTGGGGGTTGGGTGGAGCAGTGCCGGGCACTCGAGCGTGCCTTGGACAAGCCGGAACGGTGGGTACTCGTCACGCAGCAGAGATGTGCAGGCGAGCACCCGATATATCCCGCGATTGATTCCCATGATCAGGTTGAACAGACCAAAACCGTACACCTTCGTGAACAACAGGAAGAGGGCGACGATGAACACCAGCAGGGCCAGCAGCCCGCCCACGGGTTGACCGTTGCACGCCGCCGACGAACCGCCGGCCAACACCGCCACAATGACCGGGTGCGGCAGGGCGAGCAGCCGCGACGTGACCAAGACCTTCCAGCGGGACAGCCGCTCCGGGTAGCGAACGTCGAATGTCACCGAGAAGGCGTTGCGACCCGGCGCTCACGAGCACCCCCAGGATGAGAAGCAGCATGTGGACGGTACTCATTTTCAGGCGGGGTGACTCCTCTGAAATTGTAGTGGTCATGATGGTGCTCCTTCGGTTCGGTGGTGCGTGGGGGTTGTGAGTTCGGCGTAGCCGGTCTTGCGCCCCCGCATCGTCAGAGCCCCGCCGTGACGGGCGACGGCTTGAAGCCCTTGGCGACCAGAAAGACGCCGAGGGAGAACTCCCAGCTGGCCAGCAACAGCGCGCCGACGCCCGACAGCAACGACGACGGACCCCAGAGCCCGAACAGCGTGCCGACCACCGACGCGATCAGAATCGGCGCCCCGATGAAGCCGAGCACGGGAAGAACCCGCGGAACCAGCCGCGACCGATACATCAGTGAACCGAGCAGCAGGGCGTTCAGCGCGGGGATGAAGCCCTGGCCGAGCACCGTCGTCCAGGTGTTCAGCGCGAGCAGGGCCTTCCCGGTGATGATGGCATCGGCCCCGGCCCCGGCCTGCCGCAGGCTCACAATGGCCATGAGGGCCACGACTCCGGCGAAGACGGTGGCAGCCTCGAGGGTTCGCGCCGCGACGAAGCCGAGCGCGACTCCCTCGTTCCGCCGCCGGACCACCGGGTACAGCGCAACGGCAGTGCCGATACAGCCCAGGGCCACGATGATCTCGAGCACGACAGCGATGATAACGGCGGTGTCGGGGCCGGCACGGATGATGTAGCCGGGGTCGGTGCGCACCGCCGCGTAGAGGCCAAGGGTGGGGATGGAGATGAAGGTGACTCGGTAGCAGATGCCCGCGGCGAGCGCGGACTTTCGCAGCGAGGTCATTCGAGGGCGATAGTTGTGGTTGACACGATGTTCTCCTTCTACGGTTCGTCGATCTGAGTGACCGGCACGAGTGCCAGTCCGGTGTCGCGCAGCTTCTGCAGCACACCGTGCAGCGCGGCCTGATCGTGAATCAGGCCATTAATGAGGGTGGTTCCGTCGCTCTGCGGGGCGAGGGTGAGCTCGTCGAACCAGGCGACCCAGCGCGGGCCGAGGTGCCCCCTGACACAGATCTCGAACCGGTGCGGTTCAGGGCCGGCTCCTGTCACGATGGGCTCCTGTCACGATGGGCTCCTGTCACGATGGGCTCCTTGGTTTCGGTGGTGTTTGAAACCTAGAAGCCGGCATGGTGAGCGGGCACCACCACGTGTGGTGATTATTGTGGTGAACCTAGGCGCTGCAGGGCTTTACGCCGCGTGCGTTACCCGCGCCTGAGCAGGTTGAGCTCAGTGGCCCGGCGCACCGCCGCACGACGGCTGGTGACGCCGAGCTTGGCGTAGATTTTCTTCGTGTGCGTACGAACAGTGTTCAGCGACACGACCAGTTCGCGGGCGATCGCCGGGCCGGTCAGCTCGGTCGCGAGCAGCCGCAGCACGTCCACTTCACGCGGGCTCAACGGCTCGATCAGCCTCTGCCGCTCGGGCGCGCTGCGCCCCCTCTCAGCGGATGCGAGCAGTCGCCTTACAAAGCGCGGCGCCATCCCCTGCTTCGTCGCGGCCCGCAGCAGCGCGACCATCGGCGCACCCTCATCGACGAAGAGCCGCACGTAGCCCTCCGGCTCGGCGAGCTCCAGCGCCCGCCCCAGCGACTCGAGCGCGGCAGTGTGGTGCCCGCGGAGATGCTCGGCGAGCGCCTGCACCACCAGAATCTCGATCACACTCCCCGTCCGCTCCCCCGCGTGGGCTGCTTTTAGCAGCCGCGCCAACAGCGGGATCGCCTTGGTGAGCACGCACTCGTCGCGCCCCGCCGCATACTCAGCCAGCAGCACCCGGGCCAGGGTCAGGTGCTCATACTCGCGCAGGTACGACAGCTCGTCATCAGCGCGCAGTCCTCGCTCCCGCGCCCAGGCCAGCGCCTCGCCCAAGCGACCCGATGCCGCCCACACCCCCGCCCGCACGGCCGCCACCGGCCGCACATTCGGAAAGAAATCACCCACATACACCCGCTCGGCTTCGTCGAGAAGGTCAACTGCGGCATCCGCTTCGCCATCAGCGAGGAGTGTGCGCGCCATGGCGACCCGCCACCGATACGGATTCTGCGGCAACCCGCCCGGCTCGCCGAGCTCGTTACTGACGCGCAGGTGCTCGCGGGCGGCATCGACGTCATCGCGCTCGCGACAGACCTCGGCCAGTCCGACGTGCATGTCGGCTGCCCCGCGCAAAGCAGAGCCGCCGGGCGCTGTCGCAGACGCCAAACCCCGCTGATAGGCAACCTTCGCATCGCCCAACCGGCCCTGTGTCACGCGGATGTCACCCAGCGCGACGGAGCACCCGGCCACGTCCGAGAGGTGCCCGGCCTGCCGCAAATGCTGCACCGCAGCAGCCCACCACTCGTGCGCCACCGCGAGATCGCCGCTGGCCCAGTGGGCCAGCCCCAGCATGCCGGAGGCCGCTCCGCGCTCGGCGAGGTCGTCGGCTCCGACCAGCTCGAGCGCTTGCCGGGAGTACGTGATGGTGGCGGGCGCATCGTCGAGCGCCCACGCCTGTGCGGCCCGATAGATCGCGATTTTGCTGAGGATGCTGCGCTCGGCGGGGTCGGTTCCACCCTGCCCCAGCAGACGCTCGGCAACCTGCAACCGGGCCTCGACGCTCTCGGTTTTGCCGGTCATCAGCAGGGTCCCCGCGTACAGAACGCTCAGCGGGGGTCGGGCGGCGAGCAGGTCGTCGGGCAGGGCCTCGAGCCAGTGCAGCAGGGTGACCTCCTGCCGGAGTGCGCCCAGCGCGGGCACGGCACGTTCGATCAGGTCGGCGGCGCGCTCAAAATGTCCGCCGGCCAGGGCATGGCGGATCGCCTCGTGCGGTTCGCCGTTCTGCTCGTACCATTCGCTCGCCCGCGTATGCAGCTCAGGAATCAACTCGGGCTGCTCATCGAGCAGTCGCGCACGGAGCACGTCACCAAACAGGTGGTGGTAGCGATACCACTGGCGGCGGTCGTCGAGCGCGACCAGAAACAGGTTTGCGCGCTCAAGCGCCTGCAGCCTGGCCCGGCCGCCGCCGTGGCCGGTCACGGCATCGCACAACGGGCCGGTCAGCCGACCCAATATAGAGGTGTGCAGCAGAAAGTTTTGCACCCCATCGGGCTGGCGCTGCAGAACCTCTTCGAGCAGGTAGTCGACGATATAACGGTCGTCGCCGGCAAAACCGGCGATGAACCCGGCGAGGTCGTCGCGGCCCTGCATCGACAGTGCCGCCAGCTGGAGGGCGGCGATCCAGCCTTCGGTGCGGCCGTCAAGCGCGGCCACGTCGGCGTGGGTCAGCGTGAGCCCCATCACCTCGCCGAGGTACTCCTGCGCTTCGATGGCGCTGAAGCGCAGGTCGTCGGCGCGAATCTCGAGAAGCTGACGGCGCACTCGCATCCGTGCCAGGGGAAGGGCCGGGTCGGAGCGGCTCGCGATGACCAGATGTACCTGTGGAGGCAGGTGCTCGACCAGAAAAGCCAGGTCGCGCTGCACGTCAGGCGACTCGATGACGTGAAAGTCGTCGAGCACCAGCACGACCTCGATCGGCAGTGACTGCAGGGCGTTGAGCAACGGAACGACCGCTGGCTCGAGCGCCAGCCCGGTTGCTTTGTTCAACGCGGCAACCAGATACGACCAGAACACAACCGGGTCATTGTCGCTCGCGTCGAGCGTGACCCAGGCCACGGGCCTGGGGTCAGCAGCCAGCCACTCGGTCAGCAGGGTCGTCTTGCCGAACCCCGCCGGAGCCGACACGAGCAGCAGTGTGGCCTCGCCGGCGAGGCGCTCGTTCAGCCGGGTGCGCTCGACCAGGCCGTGTCGCCGCTGGGGCAGGTACAACTTGGTCTCGAGCAACGGGCCTGCCATGACCACCTCACTTCAACCGGCCGGGGTGGTCACAGCGTAGTAGCTTGTCGCTTCGCGCAGCGGATGCCGGGCTATGCTCCCCGTCAGCCCTTGGGGATGCCGTACTCGGCGGCGCTGGCGAATTCGATGCCGACGAATGCTTCGCCACCGACGACGTGGGCGTCGTGGCCCGGCGGAATAGCGTATGAGTCGCCGGCGATGATTGTGGCGGTGGCGCCATCATCGAGCACGGTTTCCAGCGTTCCGGACACGCAGTAGCCCACGTGTTGCAGCTGGCAGGACTCGGTGTGCACGACGGGCTTGATGCATTCGGACCAGGACCAGCCGGGTTCCATGCGCAGGCGGCCAATCGTCTATTCGCCGAGGTGGTTGACGCCCAGATTGGTCTTCTCGGGTGTGCGGCGTTCGTCGGGGGTGTCAAACGACTTGACGTGCATATGGCTCATGGTGTCAGACATGGGATCCTCCTTGTCGTGGAGGGCCAGCGGATTATGGGTCCGGGCACGTGGCCCAGCAGGCATCGACGGACTCAACGCCCAGAATAGTCGCCCCTCGGGATTCGGTAAGGGGTCGCGACGACTTCTTGCGCGTCATTTCCCGTGATCCGCTCGGCGCACTGAGCTATCGACATAACTTTATTATTCGAGAGCATTCGTCAATTCATCAACTCAGCAGCCTTAAGGCCAGGTGAACAAGAGGCCAATAGACCCGCCGCAGTGCACGATTTTTCGAGCCCACCAAATATGTTCGATATGGAATGTTTTTATGCCCGACGATCGGTGGCCTTCCGACGCCACCTCGTCGCGAAGAGAGGTCACAGTGCGTACACGTAACTCGAGATCAGTAGCGATATCAGCGGTTGTCCTCGGCGCTCTCGCCTTGAGCGGATGCAGCGCCCCCGAGGCGACCTCGTCGAAAGAAGCCCCCGGCACACTGATCGTGTACACGAACTCCAACTCAGATGGCCGTGGTGAATGGATCACAGAGAAAGCCGCTGAAGCGGGTTTTGCCATCGAGATAGTGGGACTCGGCGGAGCCGATCTCGCCAATCGCATTGTCGCGGAGAAGAACAACCCGGTCGGTGACGTTGTTTTCGGCCTCAACAACATGTTCTTCGAGACCCTCAAGGCTGAAGAGACCATCACTGCCTACAAGCCGTCCTGGGCGAGCGAGGTCGATGCCAACGCCGGCGACCCCATGGACGGCGCATTCTGGCCGCTCGTGGAGCAGGCCATCGTGACCGTGTACGACACAAATAAGGTGGCAGCATCCGCTGTGCCCAACGATGTTGCGCAGCTGCACAGCGAGGCCAAATACTCCGGCCGTTACGAGGTCAACCCGAGCCTGGGGCAGGCGACACCGCAACTCGTCCTCTCGGGAATCGTCGCCAACTATGCAAGCCGGAGTGGCGACCTTGGTGTCTCCGACACAGGTTGGAAAGAAGTTGCCGACTACTACGCGAACGGCTCCCCCGCCGTTGAAGGCACCGACCTCTACGCACGAATTGCTCGCGGCGAAGTGGATTATGGTGTGCTCCCGAGCAGCGGCATCACCAGTCGCGATGCTGAATATGGCACAGCGACGGGCATCGTGCCCCAGTCTGATGGCTATGCCTATGTGACCGAACAGATCGCGCTCGTTGCCGGCGGAAAGCGCCCGACGCAGAGTCAAAAATTCATCGACTGGTTCGGAAGTGCCGACGTGCAGGGACAGTTCGCGCAGCAATTCGCTGCCTACCCCGTGAATGAGGGCGCTCGGGCAGCGGCCCTTCCGGCGGTCGTCGAGCTGATCGAATCTCTCCCCCGGCAAGACATCGACTATGCCGCCGTGCGTGAGCACATCGGCGAATGGGTCGAGAAGACCGAACTCGAGTACCTTCCCTAACGAGTCGGCGCAGGCGTCTGCGGGTACACCCGCATACGCCTTTTCGATACCGAGCATCGAACGCGGGGTGATTCCCCGAGGAGCCCCAATGATCAAATACGACAAAATAGAAGTGACGTTCGGCGACCACAAGGCCATCCCCGAGCTCTCGCTCCATGTGGCCGAGGGCGAGTTCTTCACCCTGCTCGGGCCATCCGGCTGCGGCAAGACGACAGCGCTGAGAACCCTCGCCGGCTTCATTGAGCCCACTGGCGGCGAAATCTATATCGACGGCACGGCCTCGACGCGGGTGCCGAGCGAGAAACGCCGCATCGGCATGGTGTTTCAGAACTACGCCTTGTTTCCAAGTATGACTGTCGGGCAGAATATCGCCTTCGGCCTGACGGTTCAAAAGATGAGCAAAGCGGATACGAAACGGCTGGTCACCGAAATTGCCGGCCAAGTGCAGCTGTCGACCGACCAACTCGACAAGAACGTGTCTGAACTCTCCGGTGGGCAGCAACAACGCGTGGCCATTGCCCGTGCGCTGGTTCTCAAGCCGCGCATCCTGCTGCTCGACGAACCGCTCTCGAACCTCGATGCCAAACTCAGGGTTCAACTGCGCGAGCAGCTGAAAGACCTGCAGCGCGACCTCGGCATCACCACGGTATATGTGACCCACGATCAAGAAGAAGCACTCACCATGAGCGATCGCATCGCCGTGTTCAATCGGGGCGTCATTGAGCAGATCGGCACGCCAGCAGACATTTACGATCGCTCCCGCACCGAGTTTGTGTGCACGTTCATCGGTGCGATCAACCGGCTCGCGGCCCACACCGTGCGTGAACTCGTTGGCGGCGGCGCAACAGATCTCGACCCGAACAAGACCAGCTACGTCAGGTTGGAGAAGGTCTCGCTCAGGCCCTCGTCGAATTCGGCGAGCCTGCGCGGGTCGGTGCAGGAACGCGCCTACCACGGTGCCTACAGCACTTACACGCTCCGTTCCGGTGAAAGCACGATCCGGGCGATGGTGATCGAGGATGGTGCCGCTCCCCTGCCCGAGGGATCATCGGTCACGGTGCACATCGACCCGTCGTCGATCCTGCAGTACTGAAACGGAGCAGCTTATGCGCACTTCGCTGCGGACCATGTTCCGCTCACCGCTCGTCATCGTCGTCTCCCTGGCAACACTGTGGTTCATCACCGCCTTTCTGGTGTTTCCCAATGTGAATCTGCTGATGTCCACCTTCTTTCCCAACGGCCAGTTCAGCGGGCGCTCGGTCGAGAAGCTGCTCAGTTCTGAGCGAGCCATGCGCAGCCTGTGGCACAGCTTTCTTCTGGCCTTCACCCTGTCGATCACCGTCAATGTCGTCGGTATCTTCATCGTTCTGGTGACCAAGTATTTTCAGGTGCCTGGGTCCCGGGTGCTGTGGCTGGGCTATGCGACAACGCTCATCTACGGTGGAATCGTGCTCGCTGCCGGGTACAACTTCATCTACGGTCGCTATGGCTTCATCACCAGCGCCGTTCGCAACTGGTTTCCCGACGTTGATCCGAACTGGTTTTCAGGATTCTTCGCCGTCGTCATCGTGATGACCTTCGCCACGACGACCAACCACATGCTCTTTCTCTCGTCGGCGTTGGCCAAGCTCGACTATCAGACCATTGAGGCGGCCCGAATCATGGGGGCCTCGACGTGGAAGATTCTCTGGCGCATTGTGCTGCCGGCGCTTCGTCCGATGATCTTCGCGGTCACGGTCCTGACCTTTCTCACCGGGTTGGGCGCACTGACCGCACCGCTCGTGCTCGGCGGCACTCAGTTTCAAACGATTGCACCGATGATTTTGAGCTTTTCGCGCAGCTCAAGCTCCCAGGATCTTGCGGCCCTGCTCGCAATCATTCTCGGGCTGGCGACCATCATCATTCTCGCCACCATGAACCGGCTCGAGAAGTCTGGCGTGTACTTTTCAGTGGCGAAAGTCGCGACGCCGCTGCAGAAGCAGCGCATCCAGAGCCGATGGGGCAGAGTCGGGGTGAACGTCGCAGCCTGGCTGCTCTTCATCGTCTATTCGACGCCCGTACTCCTCATCATTGTGTTCTCCTTCGTTGAGTCAGCGAGCATAGTCACCGGCACCATCACGTGGGATTCGTTCACATTGCAGAACTACGCGACCGTTCTGGGCACCCCCGCTGTGCTGCGCCCGTTTCTGGTGAGCGTCGTGTACAGCGCTCTGGCCTCGGTCATTGTTGTGGGAGGCCTGCTGTTCGTGGCCCGGATTCTGCAGAAGTATCGAAACCCGTTCACGTCACTGCTCGAGTACCTGTTGCATATTCCGTGGATTCTGCCAACAATTCTGATCGCCCTGGCTTTGGTCATGACGTTCGATCGCCCGGCGCCGGTCGTGGGCGGGCAGGTGCTCACGGGAACGGCTCTGCTCCTACTGATCGCCTACATCATTGTCAAAGTGCCGTTCACGCTGAGGCTTCTGAAGGCCGGTTTCGCCTCGATCCCTGACTCGTTGGAGGATGCCGCGCGCATTTTGGGAGCAAAGTCTCTCTTCACCTTTCGGCGCGTGCTGGTTCCTCTGGTTCTTCCCGCTGCTGCTGCGGTGACCGCGCTGAACTTCAATAGCCTGCTCGACGACTACGACGCGGCCGTCTTCTTGTACCACCCACTGTACGAGCCGCTGGGCATCGCCATCAAGGCGAGCACCGAGGGAGAGAACAACCTCGATTCGATGTCGATCACCTTCGTCTACACCGTGCTCTTGATGCTGATCATGAGCCTGACCATGTATCTGGTCTACGGGCGTTCAGCGGGTAACGGAAGGCAGTCGGGCCAGCGTTTCGGCAGCCCGCTGGGCGCGCCCAAACGACGGTTCTGGCACGCCGGGCGCTGACGTTATCGTGCCGAGATCGTTGGCGGCACGGCATCCGCTGCTTTTGGGCTCATTATTCTGGTGGCAGAACAGCTCTGGGTTCGTGCACGTGGTGTGCGCTACGCGCCGTTGAACCGAATGACGGTCTGCGGCCCGGCAAACACTCCGCGCACGTACGCTGGAGACATGACCCTGACGCCGCGCGTATACATCATTCATGAGAACCCCGACTGGTTGCCGCCGTTCACCGCTGCGTTCCTGGCCGAGGGTGTTGACGCAGAAGAGATCCTGCTGACGAAAGGCTCGATTGACCTCGACACCGAGCCGGCGCCGGGCGTCTACTGGTCGCGCATGAGCGCTTCGGCGCACACCCGCGGCAACACGCACTCCAAGGACTTCACCCGGGCCTACCTCTGCTGGCTCGAGCAGTCGGGCCAGCGCATCGTCAACGGCGGCGACACGATCAACTTCGAGGTCAGCAAGGTTCAGCAGCACCGCGCCCTCCGCACGGCGGGATTCGATGTGCCCACGACCGTGGCGGTGTTCGGCCGCGACGGCCTGCGCGAACGCTCGCGCGAGTTCACCCTGCCGTTCATTACCAAGCACAACCAAGGCGGTAAGGGTCTCGGCGTGCGCCGGTTCGACTCCTACGACGCGTTCGACGCGTATCTCGCCTCGCCAGAGTTCGAAGAGCCCGTCGACGGCATCACCCTGCTGCAGGAGTACCTCGTCGCCGAGCGCCCATTCATTACTCGGGTTGAATTCGTTGGCGGTCGCTATGTCTACGCCGTGCGGGTCGACATCTCAGCGGGCAGCTTCGAGCTGTGCCCAGCGGATGCCTGCCTCGTCGCACCCGGCGACACTCCCGGCGACGCTCCCGGCGACACTCCCGGCGACGCCCCGGCGGCCCCGTTCTCTCTGCGGGAGGGCTTCGACGGCGACCCGCTGATTGCCCGGTATGAGGCGTTCCTCGCCGAGCAGGGCATCGAGATCGCCGGCGTCGAGTTCATCGAGACCGCTGACGGCCGCCGCGTGACCTACGACGTGAACACGAACACCAACTACAACCCCGACGTCGAGGCCGCCGCCGAGTTGCCCGCCGCCCGCGCGATCGCCCGGTTCCTGGGCAGCCTGCTCCCCGCACGCGTGCCCGCCTGACCCGCTTAGACCACGGGTAGTCGAGTGTCGGAGGCTCGGGGCAGATTGGGGCCCGGAGGGAGGCCACAAGGACTACCCAACCGACGTCGGTCGACCCGCCCCAGTCGTATCGCAGCCCAGCCCTCTCGCCGGGCAAGATTGTGCCCTCGGGGCCGATGCTCTTTGTCGGTGGGCAGAACGGAACCGACAACACCGGCGTTTTGCTCGAGGGGCTCAAAGCACAGACCCCGCACGTCATGCGCAACGTGCTCGCCGGAGCCGGCGATCGTGCGCATCCACCAGTGCCCTAGAACAGCGGCCAAGGAACGGCCGGCATCTCGCCGTGTGGGGCCGGAAACCGGGCGTCGGACCGCAATCGGGCGCAACGTGCGGCGAGAGCAGCAATTTCTTCGTCGCTGAGCAGCTCTGTGAGGGTCTCGCCGAGCTCACCGGCCAGGTGCTCGCTGACGCGGTCGATCCCAGCGAGCTCATCCGCGGTGAGATCGTCGCCCAGCCAACCCCACAGTACGGTTCGAAGTTTGTGCTCGGCGTGAAAAGTGACGCCGTGATCGACTCCGTGACGGTGTCCGTTGGCCATCGCAAGAATATGGTCGCCCTTGCGATCGGCGTTGTTCACGACCACGTCGAACACGGCCATCCGGCGCAACGCCGGCGAATCCTCGTGGATCAGCGTGACCGGACGACCCTTCTCATCCGTACCCTCAAGCACGTGGCGCCATCCGGCTTCGGGAACGGCATGCGCTGAGACCAGGTCAACGGCGTCCTGTGCTGGGTCGGCGTCCTGCCACAACTGCACCATCCCCCGGCCCATCGGGCCGTCGCGCAGCCACGTGAGCGGCACGACGTTCCAGCCGAATGATTCAGACACCAAGTACGCCGCGGCCTCGCGGCTGGCGAGATTTCCATCGGGAAAATCCCACAGCGGTTGCTCGCCGGCTATCGGCTTGTAGACCACCTGTACGCCCCCGATCTTCGCCAGGAACGTCGCATTGGAGGCTATTCTGATTCGCCCCGTGAGCTCAATCGTGCCGTCGTCCAGGTCGGCCGGGGCGATCATCAGTCGGCGGGTTTCGTGCAGTCGTGCCCGCTTGCGTCGATGGGGTTTCCGCAGAGCAGGCACATGGGCCGGCCCGCCCCCACGACCTCGCGGGTTCGCTTCGCGAATGCCCGAGCGGTGCCGACGGGCATCCGTACCAATAACACTTCTGCTGGCTCCTCGGAATCCGCTTCAAACGCCTCGTCATCGCTCTGCTCAAACCGGTACGCCTCAATCACGACCTGCACGGTGGAAGGGTCCCAGGCCAGGCTCATGCCGCTGGTTCGGAACTCCTCTTCAACGGGCTGCTCGAGTGGATCGTTGTCGACGAGTTCAACGGGAGTGGTGGTCGGGATGCTGAACGGGTTACCCTCAAAGTTGCTCAGTTGGTCGAGGATCTCGTCGATCTTCTCGGCGAGGAGAGCCGATTGTTGTTTCTCGAGGGCGACACTCACGATCTGGGCTCCGGTGCGCGCCTGCAGGTAGAACGTGCGCGCCCCCGGCAGACCGACGGTGCCCACGACGACGCGATCCGGCCAGGCGAACTCATGCACGATTGTAGGCATACGACTATTTTACGCGCGCGATTTGTGCGTCGACTGATGCCCGGCCCCACCACCGACCGGGGCGTCCTCCGAGCGGATGCTCGCAGCGAGCCAGGAGAGATCGGCGGAATCGGTGTTGGTGGCGTGCACGCTCGGGCGGTTGGTGCCGTAATGCACGATCGAGATCGACGCGGGGCCCACATTGATGCGCTGGAACAGGTCGAGGTGCATGCCGAGCGCGTCGGCCAGGATTGACTTGATGATGTCACCGTGACTCACTGCCACCCAGACGGCTCCGGGTCCGTGCTGCGCTTCGAACGCCGCGTCGAACCGCCGAATTGCGGCGACCGATCTGGCTTGCATTGCCGCCATCGACTCGCCGCCGGGAAAAACGACTGCTGACGGCTGGTTCTGCACCACCGGCCACAGGTCGTGCATGGCAAGATCGTTGAGGGCTCGGCCCTGCCAGTCACCGTAGTCGCACTCCGTGATGCCCTCCTCGATCGGCGTCACCGGGGAGCCGGCTTGGTGATCGAGGATGAGTTGCGAGGTCTGCCGGCAGCGCTCGAGGGGGCTCGAGACCACGCCGACCAGCGGTACCACGGCCAGGCGCTCACCGGCACGGGTCGCCTGGTCAACCCCGATCTGGTCGAGCCGCACCCCAGCCATGCGTCCGGCGAGGATGCCATCGGCATTCGCGGTGGTGCGACCATGTCGCACAAGAATAACTGTAGCCATGCCTACAGCCTAGGCATCCATTTCGGCGTTGCTGCACACAGAGACCGCCGACGATTGCTGGCACCCTTCGGTCGCGACGGCAACGAGTGGCAGGACACCCACCGTCACGAAGCGCTCGAGAGTGCATCTCACTGCCCGGATCGGATTCGGATGAACCAGCCAATCCGCGGGAGGGTTCTCAGGGGCACAGCCGCGGTAGGAACCGAATCAGAGCGGATGCGACAGCCCGTCAAATGTCAGCTCACGACCCAGGATGTTCTGGGCCGCACGGTGGCCAGAGCGCAGCGCCGCCGTCACCGTTGCGGGATCTTCCGTCCAGGTCGCCTCGCCCGCGAGGTGCAGCACACCATCGACCGGAGTGGCCAACCGGTCGTGGTCCGCGGGGGTCGATCCGGGCTTCATGTACGCGTACGACCCGCCGGAGTAGGGATCGTCCTGCCAGCGGGTGATCAGCACGTGCTCAGGACGCTCAACCCGCTCCCCGTAGAGACCGCGCAGGGCTTCCAGCACCGACGCGGCAATCCGGTCGTCGTCCCACTCTCGCGTCTGAATGGCGCTCGGCCCCGCCGCGAAGGTGAGAAGCGTCGGTACCCCGTGCAGGTCCGTCAGGTCGTACCAGGAGTGCCACCACTCGCCGGCCGTGCCCTGCTGGCGAATCGCGTAGACATCGTCGTCCCAGAACCTGGTCGGGAAGCGCAGAAACACCTTCTCGAAGTTGTTCATCTCGAAACCGGCGATGGCGCTGGCGAGCCATTCGGGCAGAGCGGGATCAAAGACAAGGCCACCGGACTTCAGAACGCCGATCGGAACGGTGACGACGACCTGGGCCGTGGTGAACTCACCCCGGGTGGACCTGACGGTGGCTCCGTTGTCCGACCACTCGACGCGCGTGACCACGTGCTCAAGCCTGACGTCGAGCCCCTTGGCCAGGTTCGCCGCGAGCTGGTCGAAGCCGTCGGGGAAGACGACCTCCTCACCCGCCACAGTGTCGTCATCGAGGCCGTGCGCATCAACGTCCCCGGCCCACACTCCGTACTGCTCTTCGGAGCGGTGCAGCAAGAACTCCCGCACGCGCTCGGCGCGGTCAGCATCCCAGTGCAGCCTGGCACGGGTCGAATCGATGGCTTCCTGGTACGAACTCCCCAGTGCGGAGGCGTCGATTGTGACCGACAGGTGCTTGCCGAAGTCGCGAACGTCGTCGGCGAACCCGTGGATGGCCTCATCGCTCAGGCGCTCGCCGGTTGGCCCGTAATACGCGATGGGGCGCCCGTCTGGCTGGTAGCTGCCGACAGTGAACTCGACCGTGCGCAAACCGAAGTAGCCCACCACATCGGCCAGCGGGTTGTCATCGACGCCGTGAATCCACGAGGCGCCACGGTCGCTGATGAAGCCGTCAGAGCGCTCGGTCCAGGTGCGGCCGCCGATGCGATCGCGCGCCTCGAGTACAACGACACGCTGCCCGGCCTGCGCCAGCAGCCGTGCGGCGGTGAGTCCAGAGACGCCCGCACCGATGACAACGGTGTCAAAGTTCTTCATTGGCTCAATGTAGCAACCCGCCCCCGGATACGACAAAGCCTGACGTACAGCCCCGCGGAAAAGCCCCGCCAAGGCGCGCGGCGGGCGGGCGGGCGGAGCGTTGTCAACAGTGTGCGCCCCATTTCATACAGCTGCCCGCCCTGTCCGGCCCGGCCCGGCCCCCCAGTCGAACTGCTGATTAGTCCGGGCGCAGGCTCCGCGACGCCCACCCTACTCACGCGAATCGCCGGTTCGGAAGCACCCGTTGACGATACTCGGGGTATTTTCGGCGCAGGACCGCAGCCGGCGTGATCGGGTGTGGGAACGGCGAGCCGAGCATGCTGGTTTCGAGTAATGGGCTGTGGCTTCGCGGCGACGGCCACGAATCATGACTCGAGAGCGCGCGTCCTACCCAGGTACATCAGTTCCCAGAGGGCCTTGGTTTCGGTGTGTTCCTCGACCAGCACGTCGTCGAGGTAGCGGCGCAAGACGAGGGTTCCGGCGAAGCGCAGGTAGGCGGCGTCGAACCTCATCAGGCGCGCGAGCACCTTCGCGGCCGGCGGAACGACGTCGATGAACCGGGTGCGCAGCAGCGTCTGCTCCCGCTCGAAGGTGATGGTGAAGCGGTCCGGGCCGGCGCGGTAGTCGTAGGTGAGGGCATCCGCTACCGGTTTGCCGGTGGAAACGTCGATGCCGATGCGATCCGTGCTGACGGCCACCTTGGTGCCGTCGTCGGCAACCACAACGCCGTCACGGGCGAGGTGCAGGATCGTCAGCGGCTCATACCCGTAGGCCTTTTCGGCGGTGATGTGAGCGGCGATCAGACTGTACGGCCCGACCTGCGCGCGGCCCCAGTACCAGTTGTGCATGAGTTCGCGCATGGGAGCATCGCCCCAGTTGTGGTCGTGATAGCCGATGCCCGTGGCTCTTTCGACCTGCCCGTCGACCGAATATTCCGCTTCGACACGCCCGTTCGGCACCGCCACAAACCAGGCGAACGTTTTCTCGACCCCGTTGCGGGCAAACATTTCGTACCCGGTCGCGGGCCGCCAGGCCGGTACCGTGCCGGCGAGCGTCACGGTCACCGTGACGTTTTCAATGGATGCCGCCACCCGGTAGGTCTGCAGGTCACCGCTGAAACGGTTCTCACCGATGCGCACGTCGCAGCCCTCGGCGGAAGCGCTGAACTGCGTGGCGTCGGCTGCGAACGTTGTCTCGAACGACCTCCCGTCGGGCAGGTCGAGGTTGATGGTCACGAACGGAGCCAGCCGGGTGTTGGGCGTTGCCGGGTTCTTCGTGTAGAAACCGACGACGAGCTTGGCACCGTTATCGAGATTTGCGTCGAAATACCACCACTCATACGACCCACGACGGTTCGGGTCGGTGCGCAGGCCGTCTTCGAACACCTCCGCCCGAAGCGGGTTGAGGCCGAGCCGCGCGAAGTCAGCCGAATCAGAGGCCAGGCGCACGCCGGTCGCGGGGCGGACACTCGTCGTGATCATGACTCTCCTTTTACCGATGACCTAGGTATACACCGCCACTATCCGAGGCACCAGATCCTGCGGTTCAGCCTGTATGGATTGCGACGGCGCTGCCATCAGTGAAATAGGTGCAAACATGGTCAATCGTAATCGAAATCGAAATCGTAATCGTGGTCGTGGTCGACGCGATGACGCCGCGGTTGGCCAGGCGGGTGTCGGTACCTCACGTGTTGTCCGTGATGACGACGCCAGCAATGAGTAATGGCACACCCGAACACATGCTTTCTCACGTCACCTACCCGAATAAGGGTGAAAAATACGCTGGCCCTGGGCATAAAAATGCGGTCGGACCTGATGAACAGGGCCGACCGCATTCGGTTAGCGAATTTCGCTTTTACGCATCACGCAGGTGGAAGCGGGTTCAACATCGGGCGTCCTCAGCGAACACGAGAAGCACGACGTTGTCCACGGTCAGGGCGAAGGACTAACCCTGCTTGACGCTGACGAGGGCTCCATCGGGATCGTAGTGGTTGTTTGCAAAGTCAATCTTCGTTGTGGTCGGAGCAATCACAGCGCAGTCCGCCAGACGAGAATCATGGCCGAAGGTATTGTCGGTGATCGTCGCCCCTGCGATCGGGCCGTAGGACTTTTCAGCGATGTTCACGGTGCAGGCTCCACCATTGGCGAAGTTGCCGGTGAATGTGAAGTCAGAGACCTTTCCACGGTCCTGGGTGATCTGTACAGCGGCACTGTGCGAATCGGTGAGCCGACTACCGGTCACGGACACGTTGTTTCCGGCCTGGATCTGAATGCCATCGTCGTGGCTGGGTGATCCGCCCTGGTTCGGGTCATTGCTGTAATGCATGTGGTCGTGGATCCAGGAGTCCTGAATACGCACGTCGCTGCCGGTGATGTGGATGCCATCGATCACGTTGTTGATGTTCAGGCGAGTGGCGGTGAAGTTGTAGCCGTAGATGCCATTGGCATCGGGCGACGCGGTGGTCGGGGACAGCTCGGTGTCGGTGACGACAAGGTTGCTGAATCCACCCAGGTTGTTGATGAGCGCTCCGGGGCCGTTCATGGTTCCACCGCGAATGATGGAATTCTTGATCGTGACGTCGGGGGCGCTGATCTTGACCAGGCCATGGATGTCGAGGCCGTCGAGCACGGTACCGGCCTCGGTGACGTTGATGTCGCCCTCGTGCACGGTGAGCGCTGTTCCGGCCGGGACACCAGTGTTGGAGTCACCGGGCACACCACTCGTTTCCGGAGCGGGCGCGGGTGCCGGAGCAGGCGCCGGAGCGGGCGCCGGAGCAGGCGCGGGCGCCGGAGCAGGCGCGGGTGCCGGAGCGGGCGCGGGTGCCGGACTCGTTGCGGAACGCTCAAAACCCGTAACCGCGAGGTTTAGGGTGACGTCAGCGCCGCTACTGGAGGCGGTGACCTTACCGTCCGTGTTCGAGTTCACGGGAACCGTGATGGTTTTCGTAGCGCTGGTGCCCGATGGTGCGGTGAAGGAATACGCTGATGCGTTCTCCGGGCCGACGGCAATTTTGACCTTGCTGCGGCTCTTGACCCCAGAGGTGGAAAACTTTATATCAACGGATTTCAGTTCTGACGGCAGCGTGTCCAGTTGAGTGGACACGCTTCCCCCGGCCGGAATATCGATGGAGGCGCTGGTCTTGTCGAAAGCCGTGGTGTCGGCACTGGCCGGAGCTGCGGCGAGGCCGGAGAGGGCGATGACGGATACCGCGAGTGCCGAAAGAATAGCTAGTCGTGGACCCGCGTGCGGGGTGCCATCGGCGACAGTCTGCGGGGTACGAGTTGAATTTTGGTTGTTCGTTGGTGTTGGGGTGTGTCTAAAAGCCATAAGTTAGTTACGTATATTCCCTGTTATGCACAAGTTCGGAGCGTGCAGGTGATCGGCTGTAGGGAGCCACAGTGTACCCAAGAAGCATTACTCACTAATGGTGGGCACACAAATCGAGTCGACACTTTTGCGCAGTACCCGGCGGGCGCGCTGTTTCAAAAAAGCGGCCGGACCTGCGTTAACAGGGCCGACCGCTTCGAGTCTGGGATTTAGCGCTTACGCTTCTCCCGCACGCGCATGCTGAGGTTGATCGGGCTTCCCTCGAAGCCGTAGATCTCACGCAGGCGGCGTTGGATGTAACGACGGTAGCCCGGGTCGAGGAAGCCGGTGGTGAACACCACGAACGTCGGTGGGCGGCTTGAGGCCTGGGTGCCGAACAGAATGCGCGGCTGCTTGCCACTGCGCACGGGGTGCGGGTGGGCCGCGGCGAGCTCGGCCAGGAAGGCGTTGAACTTGCCGGTGGCGATGCGGGTGTCCCACGACCCGAGCGCGAGTTCGAGGGCCGGAACCAGCTTCTCCATGTGGCGACCGGTTTTGGCCGAGATGTTCACGCGCGGGGCCCAGGCCACGTGGGCGAGGTCCTGCTCGATCTCACGTTCCAGGTAGCGGCGACGGTCGTCGTCGATCTGGTCCCACTTGTTGAACGCGAGCACGAGCGCACGGCCCGATTCGATCACGAGGTCGATAACACGGATGTCCTGCTCACTGATGACCTCGGTCACGTCGAGCAGCACAACGGCGACCTCGGCCTTTTCGAGGGCAGCGCTGGTGCGCAGCGAAGCGTAGAAGTCGGCACCCTGGGACAGGTGCACTCTGCGGCGAATACCGGCGGTGTCGACGAAACGCCACACCTTGCCGCCGAGTTCAACCTGCTCGTCAACCGGGTCGCGGGTCGTGCCGGCGAGCTCATTGACAACAACGCGCTCCTCCCCCACGACTTTATTGAGCAGGCTGGACTTGCCGACGTTCGGGCGGCCGAGGATGGCTACGCGGCGCGGGCCGCCGACCTCCTGCTTGGCAACATTGGAGATTTCGGGCAGTACGAGCAGAATCGCGTCGAGCAGGTCGGCAACACCACGACCGTGCAGGGCGGAGACCGGCCATGGCTGACCGAGGCCGAGCGACCACAGGCTGGCCGCTTCGGGCTCCTGGCGCACGTCGTCAACCTTATTGGCGATCAGGAAGACGGGCTTGCCGCTCTTGCGCAGCATGCGCACGACGGCCTCGTCGGTTGAGGTTGGGCCCACGTTGGAGTCAACGACGAACATGACGAGGTCGGACAGGTCGATGGCGATCTCGGCCTGGGCGGCGACGGACGCGTCGATGCCCTTGGCGTCGGGCTCCCAGCCGCCGGTGTCGACCAGGCTGAACTTGCGCTCGTGCCATTCCCCCTTGTAGGCCACGCGGTCCCGCGTGACACCGGGGGTGTCCTCCACGACGGCCTCGCGGCGGCCGAGGATACGGTTGACCAGCGCCGACTTACCCACGTTAGGACGACCGACGATCGCTATAACCGGAACGGCCGGCAGGTACTGGATGGCGTCGGGGTCGTTCGTGACGGCCTGAAGCACGTCGAGGTCTTCCTCGTCCAGGTCGTAATTGTCGAGGTCCGTGCGCAGGGCGGCGGAACGCCGGGTGGCAAGTTCCTCATCGAGGTTGGCGAGTCGTTCCGCCAGCTCGGTGTCGAGCGCTGTGCTCGTGTCGTCGTATTCGTTACTCATTCAAAGCCCGCTTCGTGCGTGTGTGTATGACGTCGATGACCGCTTCAACGGTCTGCTCGAAGTCGAGATGGGTGGAGTCGACGGTTATCACACCGTCTGCAGCGCTCATGAAATCGACAACCTGTGAGTCAGCGCGATCACGCGATCGCAGCTGTTCTGCCACGGTTTCAGCCGATTGGGTCGTTATTTCCGCAGAGCGTCTGGCCATTCTAGCCTCCTCCGATGCCGTGAGTAGAATGCGCACCTCGGCCTCGGGGGCGACGATGGTGGTAATGTCGCGCCCTTCGACCACGACGCCCGGTCGATCCACGTTCGCGGCGAGGCTGCGAAACAGCTCGGTGAGTGCGCCCCGCACCGCGGGAACACGAGCCACAGCGCTGACCGCAGCGCTGACCTCCGGCGAGCGGATGGCGTCGGTCACGTCGGTCTCTCCCACAGTGACGAAGTATTCGTCTGGATCGGTACCGATCGAATAGTCGAAGTCTTTCAGGAGCGCGGTGACGGCATCCGCTTCGGTCGTATCGGTGCTGCGGTCAAGCACCAACCAGGCCAGCGCACGGTAGGCGGCGCCGGTGTCAAGGTAGGCGAAGCCGAGGCGGCGTGCGGCCGCACGGCTCACGCTCGACTTGCCGCTGCCGGCCGGCCCATCGATGGCGACAAGGGTGGGGAGAGAGTGACGTGCCATGCGGCTAACCAGCAATCCGCCAGCCGCGGGCGGCCAGCTCTTCGGTGAGGCGCGTGACGGCCTCGGGCAGTACAGAGATTTCGGCGAGGCCGATCTGGGCGCCCGGCGAGTGTTCCAAGCGTAAGTCCTCGAGGTTAACGCCGAGCGCGCCGATGTCATTGAGTAGCGCCGCGATTTGGCCTGGCTCGTCGTTGACCATGACGACCATCGAGGCGAACCGGCGGTCCTGCCCGTGTTTGCCGGGCAGGCGGGCCACCCCGGCGTTGCCGCCGGCGAGTTCTTCGGCGACCTTACGCTGCGCTCCGGGCGCAGCCGGGTCTTCGAGGGCGTCGATGAACCGGTCGAGGTCGTCGCGGAAGGCCAGCAGCACATCGCGCACCGGGCCCGCATTGGCACCAAGAATCTGCACCCACAGGTCGGGGTCGCTGGCCGCGACGCGCGTCACGTCGCGCAGGCCCTGACCGGCGAGGTTGAGCGAGGAATGCGCGGCCCCGGTGAGGCGGAGGGCCATCAGGGTGGAGATTACCTGCGGCACGTGCGAGACGAGCGCGACGCCGAGATCATGTTCCTCGGGGGTCATCTCGACCAGGATGGCGCCGAGGTCGAGAATGAGATCATCGATCGCACCGGCCTGCTGATAGCTGATTGCGTCGTGCGCGGCCACCACCCACGGGCGGCCGATAAACAGGTCGGCGCGGCCGGACAGCGGGCCGCCCTTCTCCCGACCGGCGAGCGGGTGCGACCCAATGTAGCGGCTGATATCGGCTCCACGCTCCCGCAGTTCGGCGAGCGGGGCGAGCTTGACGCTCGCTACATCCGTCACGATCGCGCCCGGGTAGGTCTCGAGTTCTCTGGCAACGATCTCGGCGGTGACGTCGGGCGGCACGCACACCACGATGAGCTGCGGCAGGTCGCCGGGCCGGGCGGCGCGGCCGGCGCCATAGTCGATGGCGATGCGCAGGTTGGTCGGTGAGGCGTCAGCGAGGATCGTCTCGATCTGGCGATGGCGCAGGCCGAGGCCCACGCTGGTTCCGAGTAGGCCGACGCCGACGATACGCACCGGGCCGACGAGGCGGCTTTCAGCCATGGTTCAGTCCCTGGTCTCAGTCATTGATCGGTGTCGCTGGTACGTTAGTTGGCGTCGGGCCGCGCACTCGGCGCCTGGCGGGACACGGTGAGCAGCTGGCCCAGTTCTTCGCGGGTCAGTTCACGCACGGCGCCCTGCTGCAGGGTGCCGAGGTTCAACGGTCCGAACTGGCGACGCACGAGGTCGACCACGGGATGACCGACGGCGTCGAGCATCCGTCGTACGATGCGGTTGCGACCGGAATGCAGGGTGAGCTCGACCATGCTGGAGCCGCCGCCGGGAGGGCTCGTGAGGACGCGCGCCTTGTCGGCGTGGATGGGGCCATCGTCGAGTTCGATGCCGCTCTGCAGCTGGCCAATGGTCTGCGGCGAGACTCGGCCCTCGACCTTGGCGATATAGGTCTTCGAGACGCCGAAGGAGGGGTGGGCGAGCACGTGCGCGAGGTCACCGTCGTTGGTGAGGATGAGCAGGCCGCTGGTCTGGGCGTCGAGGCGGCCCACGTTGAACAGGCGTTCATCGAACTGGTCCGTGAATTCGCGCAGGTCGGGGCGTCCGCTTTCGTCCTGCATCGAGGAGACGACGCCGACCGGCTTGTTGAGCATGAGGTAGCGGCGGGTGGTGTCGAGCTGCACGGCCACGTTGTCGACGGCGACCTGGTCGGTTTCGGGGTGCACACGGCGGCCGAGCTCGGTGACGACTTTGCCGTTCACGCGCACGCGCCCGGAGGTGATGAGGTCTTCGGAGACACGACGGCTGGCGACGCCGGCCGAGGCGAGCACCTTCTGCAGGCGCACGCCGTCGGCCGCGGCCTCGGGATTGAAGTTGGGGTCGCGAGCGGCGTCCGGGGGAAAATTGTCGTAATTGGTCACAGTAGATCCTCGAATCCATCGGTGCCGCCGTCGAGCAACGGCGAGAGGTGGGGTAACTCGTCGAGCGAGTTGATTCCGAGCTGGGTGAGCAGCAAGTCTGTGGTGGCGTAGTTGATCGCGCCGGTGTCACTGTCGGTGAACGCCTCGGTCACGAGGCCGCGACCGAGCAGGGTACGCACGACGGAGTCGACGTTGACGGCGCGAATGCTCGCGACCTGGCCGCGACTGATCGGCTGTTTGTAGGCGATCACGGCAAGGGTTTCGAGGGCCGCCTGGCTGAGCCGGCTGGGATTCTGCGTGAGCACAAAGTCGGTCACGAGCTCGTCGTGCGTGGCGCGCACGTAGATGCGCCAGCCGCCGGCCACCTCGCGCAACTCAAAACCGCGGCGAATGGTTCGGGAACCGTCGGGCGCGGCAATGCCGTTGAAATCCGCCACGAGCCGGGCAACGGATGCCGACACCTCTGTGATCGGCCGCCCCACGGCGGTTGCGAGGTGCACGAGGCCCTGCGGTTCGTCGGCGACCATGAGCACGGCTTCGAGCTGCCGGTCGAGGGTGTGGGCCGGTGTTTCACCGGCTGCGGCATCCGTTTTCGGGGTGCGTGGCCGCGTGTCGGTGGCCTGGTCCTTAATTGTCATAGTCGGCCCCCAGTGACGCCAGGTTTTGATCGGACCACGAGTCGGTGCTCCAGCGTAGGGTGAGCTCGCCGAGGGGCTCGATTTGGTCGAAGGAGACGGCACCGTGGCGGTACAGCTCGAGCACGGCAAGAAAGCGGGCGATGATGACGCCCTTCTGGTTGGCACCGGCGATCAGCTGGCGAAACGAGACCGGCTCCCCCGGCTCGAGCATGGCGACAACGTAGGCGGCCTGTTCGCGAATGCTGACGAGCGGCGCGTGCAGGTGGTCGAGGCCCACAACGGGCAGCTTGCGGGGTGCGAGGGCGACGGCGGCCACGGCGGCGAAGTCGGCGAGTGAGAGCGTCCAGACCAGCTCAGGGGTCTTCTGACGGTACTTCTCTTCGAGGCGCACCGAGCGCACGTGGCGGCGGGTCTCGGTGTCGAGCTGACTGTTGAACCAGGTCGAGGCTTCTTTGAAGGCGCGGTACTGGAGCAGACGGGCGAACAGCAGGTCGCGGGCTTCGAGCAGGGCCACGTCTTCGGCCTCGACGAGCTCGCCCTGCGGGAGCAGTCCGGCCACCTTGAGGTCGAGGAGCGTCGCAGCGACGACGAGAAACTCGGTGGCCTGGTCGAGCTCTTCGGCGGCGTCGAGGCCGCGCAGGTAGGAGATGAACTCGTCGGTGACCTGGCTGAGCGAAATCTCGGTGATGTCGAGTTCGTGCCGGGTGATCAGTTTCAACAGCAGGTCGAACGGGCCCTCGAAGTTGCCGAGGGCGACCGAAAACGCGGGCTTCTCGGCCGCGCTAGGCGACTGCGCCACGGTGGATCAGTTCGCGGGCCACCTGTAGGTAGGCCTTGGCGGCCGCGTGCTCGGGCGCGAAGTCGGTGATCGGCACCCCGGCCACGCTCGCGTCGGGAAATTTCACGGTGCGACCGATGACGGTTTCGAGAACACTGTGTCCGAACGCGTCGACGACGCGCTCGAGCACCTCGCGGGAGTGCAGGGTGCGGGAGTCGTACATGGTGGCGAGAATGCCGTCGAGTTCGATGGCCGGGTTGAGGCGGTCGCGCACCTTGTCGATGGTTTCGATGAGCAGGGCAACGCCGCGCAGGGCGAAGAATTCGCACTCAAGCGGAATCAGTACGCCGTGACTGGCGGTGAGCGCGTTCACGGTGAGAATGCCGAGCGAGGGCTGGCAGTCGATCAGGATGACGTCATAGTCGCCCGAGACCTTGCGCAGCACGCGCGCCAGAATCTGCTCGCGGGCAACCTCGTTGACCAGGTGCACCTCGGCGGCGGAGAGGTCGATGTTGGCCGGAATGACGTCGAGTCCCTCGACCAGGGTCGGCTGAATCGCGTCTTTCGGGTCGACCTTGCCGTTGAGCAGCAGGTCGTAGATGGTGGTGACGTCGTGCGTGGGCACCCCGAGGCCGGCCGACAGGGCGCCCTGCGGATCGAAATCGATTGCGAGCACCCGGCGGCCGTAGCTGGCCAGGGCAGCACCGAGGTTGATGGTCGTTGTGGTCTTGCCGACGCCACCCTTCTGGTTGCAGAGGGAGATGATGCGGGCGGGGCCGTGGCTTTTGAGCGGCTCCGGTTCGGCGAACTCGTGTTTTTCGCGTCCGGTCGGACCGACCGGTATGTCGTCGAAACCGGGAAGCGAAATTCGCTCGCTCAACTTACGCGTCACTGGCCCGCCCTTGATTTGTCCTGCACCCATCACTTGGTCGATTGTAGCGAGTGGAACGGCCGGTCGCCGAAAGGATCGCCGCGCTCCCCCTCGCGAGAGCGGAAAAATTGTTGCTTCACGGCTGCTGACGCAACCATGTACCCGCTCGCGCGGACCTATCAGCGGGCTCGGGGGTGGGACAGTGTGTACATGTCGCGCAGGGTGTCTGCGGTGACCAGGGTATAGATCTGGGTGGTGGCGACCGAGGAATGGCCGAGGAGCTCCTGCACCACCCGCACGTCGGCGCCCCCGGAAAGCAGGTGCGTCGCAAACGAGTGCCGCAGGGTGTGCGGCGACACGGGCACTGTGAGTCCGGCGCGTTCGGCCGCGGCGCGAATGATCAGCCAGGCGTTCTGCCGGCTGACCCGTTGGCCGCGCAGGCCGAGGAACAGGGCCGGCGTGGATCGTCCGCGCACCGACAAGATCGGCCGGGCCCGCACGAGATAGTCCGAGACGGCGGCGCGCGCAAAGCTGCCGACCGGCACGATGCGCTGTTTATCACCCTTGCCGGTGAGGCGCACCGAGTCGAACATCTCCACGAGCACGTCGTCGACGTTGAGATTGACCACCTCGCTCACCCGCGCTCCGGTCGCGTACAGCAGTTCGAGTAGGGCTTTGTCGCGCAGGCGCTGCACATCGTCGCCGTCGGTCGCCGCAAGCAGGGCGGTAACCTGATCGATCGAGATCGCCTTGGGCAGGCGCAGGGCAAGCTTGGGAGGTTTGGTGTCGTGCGCGGCATCCGCTTCGACCAGGCCCTCATCGAGTAGAAAGCGGTGGAATCCGCGCACGGTGGAAAGTATTCGGGCGACCGACGCCGCTGTCAGCGGCGACTCCGGGCGCTGGCGGAGATGCTGAACGAACGCTGAGATGTGCTGCCGGGTGACGGCCCGCAGGTCGGCGATCGGTCGCGGCGGGGCGGCGGCACTCGTGGCGGCCGTGGCGGCGGTCGGGTCGGCGGTCGGGTCGGCGGTCGGGTCGGCCGCCAGCCACGCCGTGTACAGCCCGAGGTCGCGACGGTAGGCGGCGACGGTGTTCGCGGCGAGGCCGCGTTCGACCGCCACGTGCCGCAGATAGGAATCCACCGCCGTAGCGATCGCCATCTTCAGACCAGGCGCTCTCAGGCCGTGATGTTTCGATTAAGCGAATGCCGCGGCCACGGCAGGTCCGCCGGCGCGAGTGTGCTCCACCCGCGTGAACGGGCCACCTGGGCGGACAGAACGCCGACGATCAGAATCGGGTTCGCGATTCTTCGCGCCATGACGGCGTCGACGCACTCGTCGAGCGGTACCCAGCGCAACTCGATATCGGCTTCCTCGTCGGTGCGGTCGAACGCAGCAACCGCAGAGACGCTCCGGGCGAGGTACACCCTAATAGCCTCATTGCTGCCACCGGGCGAGGTATAGAACTCGGTGAGCAGCGCCCACTCGGAGGCGACAACATCCGCTTCTTCGGCCAGCTCGCGCTGGGCACCGACAACGGCATTCTCACCGGTCACGTCGAGCAGGCCGGCCGGTAATTCCCAGCCACGCAGGCCGGTCGGGTGCCGGTACTGCTTGATCAACAGCACCCGGTCGTGTTCATCGAGTGCGAGCACAGCGACCGCGCCGGGGTGGTCGAGGTACTCGCGGGTGATGTTCGTGCCGTTATACGCGAACGAGTCGCGGCGCACGTCCCAGATGGCGCCGTCGTAAACGACGTCGCTCGCGGTCAACTCGACCGCCAGTACGTCATCCTGCAGGAGGCCATCAGGCACTGAGTTCTTCTTTCACCTCGAACAACCGGCTGGCCTGCTGGCGGTCGAGCGCTGCTTTGATCAGACCGCGAAACAGCGGATGAGCGTGGTTCGGTCGTGACCGCAACTCCGGGTGGGCCTGCGTGCCGACGTAGAACGGGTGCTCGTCGCGCTTGAGTTCGACGTACTCGACCAGGTGACGGTCGGGCGAGGTTCCGGAGAACCAGAGGCCGGCGAGGGCGATCTGGTCGCGGAACGCGTTGTTGACCTCGTAGCGGTGGCGGTGACGCTCGGAAGCCTCGTTGGCGCCGTACAGTTCAGCGACAAGGGAACCTTCGGCGAGGCTGGCCGGGTAGAGGCCGAGGCGCATGGTACCGCCGAGGTCGCCGCCGGCAATGATCTCGACCTGCTCTTCCATGGTCGCGATGACCGGAAATTCGGTCTCCGGATCGAACTCGCTCGAGGAGGCACCGGGCAGGTTGGCCTTGTTGCGGGCGTATTCGATGACCATGCACTGCAGGCCGAGGCACAGGCCCAGCACGGGAATTCCGTTTTCGCGAGCGAATTTGAGGGCGCCGAGCTTGCCCTCGATGCCTCGGATTCCGAAGCCGCCGGGCACGCAGATGCCGTCGAGCTCGCCGAGCAGGCGGGCTGCTCCCTCGTCGGTTTCGCAATCGTCGGAGCCGATCCACACTATTTTGACCTTGGCCTGATTGGCGAATCCGCCGGCTCGCAGCGCCTCGGTGACCGAGAGGTAGGCATCCGGCAGGTCAATATACTTGCCGACCAGGCCAATCGTGACCGCGTGCTTGGGGTGACGGACAGCTTCGAGGAGGTTCTCCCAGCCGGTCCAGTCGACGACGTCGGCCTCGAGGCCGAGGGCGTTGACGATGTACTTGTCGAGGCCCTGGTCGTGCAGCATGGTGGGGATCTCGTAGATCGATGCGACATCGACAGCGTTGACGACGGCGTCTTCTTCAACGTCGCACATGAGCGCGATCTTGCGCTTGTTGGACTCGGAGACGGGCCGGTCGCTGCGCAGCACGAGGGCGTCGGGCTGAATTCCGATGGAACGCAGGGTGGCGACGGAGTGCTGGGTGGGCTTGGTCTTCTGCTCGCCGGCCGCGCCGAGGAACGGAACAAGCGAGACGTGCACGAAGAAGACGTTGCCGCGGCCAAGTTCGTGGCGCACCTGGCGGGCCGCCTCGAGGAACGGCTGCGACTCGATATCACCGACGGTGCCGCCGACCTCGGTGATGATCACGTCGGGGCGCATCTCCGCGATCGCCTGCAAGCGCATGCGGCGCTTGATCTCGTCGGTGATATGCGGAATGACCTGCACGGTGTCGCCGAGGTACTCGCCGCGGCGTTCCTTGGCGATGACCTGCGAGTAGATCTGCCCGGTTGTCACGTTGGCCGATTGGCCGAGGTTGATGTCGAGAAAACGTTCGTAGTGCCCGATGTCGAGGTCGGTCTCTGCACCGTCGTCGGTCACGAAGACCTCTCCGTGTTGGAACGGATTCATCGTTCCCGGGTCGACGTTGAGATACGGGTCAAGCTTCTGCATGACGACTCGCAGGCCGCGTGCAGTGAGTAGGTTTCCCAGGCTGGCCGCCGTCAATCCCTTACCGAGCGAGGAGACCACTCCCCCGGTCACGAAGATGTGCTTCGTCGTGCCGTTGGGGTTGTTCTGGCCGTCTGACCTGTCCGCAATTATATTTTCCACCACGGGCTTCAATGCTATCACTTGGATTTTGTCACTTACTGTTCGGTGGAAGTTCGGTCGGAGAGGACTGCGCAAGGTCGAGCAGTTCCCGGGCATGTTCGAGGCCGCTCTTCGAGTCGGGCAAACCCGAGAGCAGGCGGGCCATTTCGGCGGCACGGTCGTCACCGCGCAGCTGGCGCACGCTCGACGCGGTGACGGAACCGTCGCTGTCTTTGACAACGCTGAGGTGGTTGCCGGCGAAGGCGGCGACCTGGGCGAGGTGGGTGACCACGATCACCTGGGCGGTCTCGGCGAGTCGGGCGAGTCGTCGGCCGATTTCAATCGCGGCGGCGCCGCCGACGCCGGCGTCGATCTCGTCGAAGACGAAGGTCGGCACCGGGTCGGTCGCGTTGATGACGACCTCGATGGCGAGCATCACCCGGGACAGTTCTCCACCGGATGCCCCGCGCGCCAACGCTCTCGGTTCGGCGCCCGCGTGCGGTTGCAACAGCAGGCGTACGAGGTCGCTGCCGGTGACGGTGAACTCCGGGCCGAGTTCGACCGCCACGTGGAGCACGGCATCCGGCATCGCCAGCGCGCCGAGCTCGGCGGTCACCCGGGCACCGAGCTGCACGGCCGCCGCTGCGCGTAACGCGGTGAGGGCGGCGGCTCGCGTGGTGACCAATTTGTGGTCGGCATCCGCTTCGGCCGTGAGCGTTTCGATGCGGTCCGAGTCGGAGTCGAGTTCGAGCAGCCGCGTGCGGCCGGTATCGAGAAACTCGATGGCTTCCCCGAGGCCGCCCGGATATTTGCGGGCGAGGATGCTCAGTTCGGAGCGGCGTTCCTGCACGATTTCGAGTTCGCGGGCGCCGTCGGCGTCGAGGCCGGCCAGGTAGCTGGAGAGTTCGGCGGCGATGTCGGCGACGACGAAACCGACATTGGCAATGGCGGCGACGAGGGGTGGCAGGGCCACATCGTGGACGGCGACCCGGTCAAGGGCGCGCCGGGCGGTCTCGAGCAGGGCGACGACGTCGGGCAGATCGTCGGGATTGTCTTCGGCGGAGATGAGCTGGCGGGCCTGTTCGCCGGCCAGACGCAGTTCTTCAAGGTTACCGAGGCGCTCGGCGCGTTCGCCCAACTCGGCGTCCTCGCCGCGTTGCGGGGCGACCGTTTCAATCTCGGCAATCGCGGCGCGCAGGTCGTCGGCCTCGCGGGCGCGCAGGTCTTGTTCGGTCTGGAGCCGGTCAAGATCGGCCTGGTTGGCCTGCCAGCGGTGGAAGGCGTGCTGGTAGTCGCCGAGCACGGCGGCGAGGTCGGAGCCGGCAAAGCGATCGAGGGCGTCGCGCTGGGCGGCGGCGGAGCGCAGGCGCACCTGGTCGCTTTGACCGTGCACGACGACGAGGTCGTTGCGCAGGTCGCCGAGCACGCTCGCGGGCGCGCCGCGGCCACCGACCATCGCGCGACTGCGCCCTTCGCTTGAGACGGAGCGTCCGAGAATGAGTTCGGGGCCGTCGAGGTCTCCCCCGGCATCACGCACCCGGTCCGCGACAGCGCTGGCGGGGTCAATGACCCAGCGACCCTGTACGAAACTCTGCTTCTGGCCCTGACGTACGGTGCCGGCATCCGCTCGATCGCCGAGCAGCAGTCCGAGAGCGGTGACCACCATGGTCTTACCGGCGCCGGTTTCGCCGGTGACGGCGGTGAATCCGGGGCCGAGCGGTAGCGTCGCCTCGGCAATGACGCCGAGGTCGCGAATGAATAGTTCGTCGATCACTCGCGGCCTCGATCCCTGGGGACCGGCCGCGCCGACCATCCGATGCGCGCGATCACTCGCGGCCTCGATCCCTGGGGACTGGCCGTGCCGACCATCCGATGCGCGCGATCACTCGCGGCCTCGATCCCTGGGGACCGGCCGCGCCGACCATCCGATGCGCGCGATCACTCGCGGCCGACCGGGCCGCGCCAGCCGGTGACGGGCAGGTTGAATTTATTGACCAGGCGGTCGGTGAAGGGGCCGATATGCAGGCGGGCCAGGCGCACCGGCACACTGGAGCGTCGCACGATCACGCGGGCTCCGGTCGGTAGATCGTGGGTGCGGCGTCCGTCGGCGCACAGCACGGCGCGGGCGCCGGTACGCGAAAGAACCTCGACGGCGAGCGACGATTCCGGGCCGACCACCAGCGGCCGGGCGAACAGGGCGTGGGCGCTGAGGGGAACCAGCAGCAGCGCTTCAACGCCGGGCCAGACAATCGGGCCGCCGGCCGAGAACGAATAGGCGGTCGAGCCGGTCGGGGTGGACAGCACGACGCCGTCGCAGCCGAACGAGGACAGCGGGCGACCGTCCACCTCGACGACGACCTCAATCATGCGTTCACGGCTGGCCTTTTCGACGGTGACCTCGTTGAGAGCCCAGGTTTCGTAGACGACCTCGTCGGCCACCTTGACCCGGACCGATAGGGCGAGGCGTTCTTCGACCTCGTAGTCCCCCTTGAGGGCGCGGTGCACGGCCTCACCGAGGTCGTCGCGCTCACTCTCGGCGAGAAATCCGACGTGGCCGAGGTTGATGCCGAGCAGTGGGGCCGAGCAACCGCGCACGAGTTCCGCCGAACGCAAAATGGTGCCGTCACCGCCAAGCACGATGACCAGTTCCAGCTCAGCGGTCAACACGCTCTCGCCGAGAATCGCGATGTGCCCGTTGAGCTCGGGCGAGGAGGCGAGGAGATCGGCCCGTTCGTCCACGGCGAGCACCGGCACAGCGCCGCTGGCGATGAGCTGCTTGCAGACCGTCGCGGCGGCCTCAAGCGAGTCGGCGCGACCGGTGTGGGCCACGATGAGAAAGTACCGCGGGGTGTAGCTCAACTCGTCACGCTCCCACCAGTGCTTCGATCCGGTCCATCCATTCTGTCGGATTTGTGCCGGCCGTGGCGCTCATCCAGCACAGATACTCGTGATTTCCGGCCGCCCCGATGATGGGTGAGGCGATGACGCCGCAGACTTTCAGGCCGAGGTCCCAGCCGGCCCAGAGCACGCCAGCCACGGAGTCGGAGCGCAGTCCCCTGTCGTGCACGATGCCCTCACGAATGCCGCCACGGCCCACCTCGAACTGCGGTTTGATCAGCAACACGAAATCGGCGCCCGGCGCAGCCGTGGCCACGAGGGCTGGCAGCACAGTGGTGAGCGAGATGAACGACAAGTCGGCCACGACAAGGTCGGGTCGGGTGTCGATTCCAGATGCCCCGGCGAGGGTTTCCGGGGTCGCATAGCGGATGTTGTAGCCCTCGACCAGCTTCAACCGCGGCTCGGTCTCCAGTTGCGCGGCGAGCTGGCGATGTCCGACATCGGCGGCGATGACCTGGGCGGCACCGCGTTCGAGCAGTACCTGGCTGAAACCGCCCGTGCTCGCGCCGGCGTCGAGCGCCGTGCGGCCGGTGACGGTGAGGTTGAATGCGTCGAGGGCGGCGTTGAGCTTGTGGGCCCCCCGGCTGACGTAGTGGTCGGTCGCAGCCACATCAAGAACGGCGTCCGCTGAGACTTTGGTGCTGGCCTTCACGACCGGTACGCCGTCCACCGTGACGAGGCCGTCGGCAATGAGTTTGGCAGCGACCGTTCGGGAGCGAACCAGCCCACGATCGGCCAGGGCGGCGTCGAGGCGGCAGGCGGGCATCCGTTCTGGGAGGACATCAAACGGGTCAGCGTCGTTCAGGACAGCGTCGTTCAGGACAGCGTCGTTCAGGTCAGCGTCGTTCAGGTGCTCAGGCATGGGTGCGTCTGTTTCATGGTCGTGTGGGTTTTTCGGCGCGGGGGCCTCAGCGCCATTCATGCCTGGCCCGCCTGGTCGGTATCAGCTTCAACGTTGACATCAGCGTCTTCGAGCTGTGCGCGCAACCGCTCCTGCAGCTGTCCGAAGGCCTTGGCGCGCTGGTCGAGCGGCTGGCTCTCGATGTCGGCCAGTTGCGCGGCGAGATCAACCGGTACGGGATCGGGCATGACGGGCTCGGGGTTCACACTGTCTAGGCTACTGCGCGAGATAGAGTCGCTCCGGAACGTTGAGTCCGTAAATCGCCCGTCCCGATCGGTAGATCGCTGCGCAGGCGGCGCGCAGCAGGTTGATACCGCCGTCGCCGTCCTTGACGATTTGCACGTCGTTACCGTTGATGCGCACGCTCGCGCCGTTCACCGTGGCGGTCGAGCCATCCTTGGAGAACACGGTTTCCGGGTAGGGCTCGTGCAACTGCTGGAGGTTCTCAATAATGAATGCCGGCCTCGACTCTTTGTCGGCGGCGAGGGCCTGCTTGGCCCGGTCGATGCCGGTGAGCACGAGCACAGCGGGGATTCCGGCCCGATTGGCACCCAGGATGTCGGTGTCGAGTCGGTCACCGATGAAGAGCGCATTTTGCGCGCTGAAACGGCGCGTGGCCTCCAAAAAGATGGCTGCTTCGGGTTTGCCGGCCACGAGCGGCAGTCGGCCAACGGCGGTATGAACGGCGGAGACGAGCGTCCCGTTGCCGGGTGCGATGCCGCGCGCGACCGGGATGGTCCAGTCCGTGTTGGTTGCGATCCACGGAATTCCCATGCCCACACCGTCGGCGTTCAACGCGAACGCCGCCTCGGCCAGGTGCACCCAGCCGACCTCCGGCGCGAAGCCCTGAATCACCGCGGCCGGCTTGTCGTCGGCCGAGCGGGTCACCACGAATCCGGCCTTGACGACCTCGTCAACGAGCCCGGCGCCACCAACAACGAGGATGCTCGCGCCGGGAGCCACCTGTTCCGCCAGCAGCCGCACGGCCGCTTGGGGGGAGGTGACAACATCCGCTGCCTCCACCGTCAGCCCGAGCTGAGTGAGGTGGTCGGCGACCGACTGATCGGTGCGCGAGGCGTTGTTGGTGATGTAGCCCACGCGAATGGTCTCGGCGGCACGGTTCAGGCTCTCGACTGCAAGGGGAATCGCCGCCTGGCCCGCATACACCACACCGTCAAGATCGGCCAGCAGAACGTCAACGCCGGCCAGCGGCGTCGCCGACTCAGGCTTTCGGCGATGCAGCATCCGGCTCCGTCTCGGTGTCGATGGATACGGTGTCGATGGATACGGTGTCGTCATCTCCGGCGTCAGCGGCGAAGTAGGCGAGGGCGTCGTCGTCGTCGTCTTCCATCTCTTCGATTTCGATGGTTTCGTCATCGTCGCCGGAGGCACCGATGGCGGCGTCGGCGCGGGAGGCCCGCTCGAGCCACTCGTCGGCTTCGCCCTCACGTCCGAGTTCGGTGAGCACCTCCGCGTACGCGGCAAACAGCTCGGGGCTGTAGGAGAAGGCCGTGTTGGGGTTGAGCTGCGGAATTTCGAGCTCGACGAGCGCAGCATGCGTTTCACCGAGGTCCAGGCGTGCCCCCGACATGGCGATGGCCAGGCCCACCTGCACGGCGGGGGGCAGCGTGCTGCGGTCGACCGAACGGCCGAGCTCGAGGGCACGGTCGGGGCGGCCGACGCCACGTTCGCTGTCGACCATGAGGGGCAGCTGGTCGTTCGAGCCGGAAATACGACGGTAGGTGCGCAGTTCGCGCAGGGCCAGGGCGAAGTCACCGGTGGCGTACGCGGTGATCGCGAGGCTTTCGCGCACCACACCGATGCGGCCGGCCCGGCGGGCGGCGCTCATCACGTGCTGGTGGGCGAGCTGCGGGTTTTCGTCGATGACGCGGGCGGCCATGGCCAGGTGGCGTCCGACGGTTTCGGCGTTCTCCTTTGTCAGGGTTTTGAGTTCGTTGCGTGCAATGCGGTCAAGGTCGTTGGCCGAAATGTCGTCGGGAAGTTCCGGGTCGTCGTGACGCGGACGCACCGAACGCAGCTCGCGCTGCATGCGCTGCTCTTCGGTCATCTCCTCTTCGACGACGCGCGCATCGCGGTCGTTACGAGCCGGGGCACCGTCGCGCGTCCACAGTTTCTTACCGGCATCGACCCGCGGCGCACCGGCACGGTTAGGCGAGCCGCCGCGCTGGGTCCACGGCTTGCTGTCGTTGTCGGAGCGCGGCCGGTCGCTGCTGGGCCGGTCGCTGCTGGGCCGGTTGCTGCGCTCGGGGCGTGCCCCATCCTTGTCCCAGGGTTTGCGGTCCCCGCCCTGCCCGGGATGGTCCGAGTTGCCGCGGTACGGAGCACGATCGTTGCCGCCGGACGGACGGTCCGAGTTACCCCGGTACGCCGGACGCTCGCCCTGAGCGGGACGGTCAGAGTTACCCCGGTACGGAGCACGATCGTTGCCGCCGGACGGACGGTCCGAGTTACCCCGGTACGCCGGACGCTCGCCCTGAGCGGGACGGTCAGAGTTACCCCG
>NZ_JADOUX010000021.1:0-54115 GCF_015751745.1 Cryobacterium sp. CAN_C2 | reverse complement strand
GCGTCCCAATCCCTGATGACGTACGTCTCCCCATACTCAGGACATCCACAGTGCCCATCGTCCCAACAAGATCAATGAGACTTGAGAATGGTTCCTCAATTGAGACGCACCGCGATGCCACTGTCTGACACCGCGGGCGGGCATACCCCAATTTTGTACGTCCCTAGAAAGTCTTCGCCCAAATATCAGCCGCCGCGGCCAAGCGCGCTTCCCGACGCCCATTGAATTCGTGCGGTCGAGCCCGCGCTAGGGTGAGGTTGACGATACGGGGGCGTGTGGAGAATCTAGCGTTCCAATTGCGTGAAGCCGCTGAACAGGACGATGGCCTTCATGCTGCATTGGAGCAGGAATTCTCCGATCTAATCGGTACCGGTCTGGACGCCTCGAACGTGATGGACGCGCTGTGGTGGGCTATGCATCCGTTGCAGCCGACTCCCGCCTGCCGGATTGACCCGGCCGTGCACCTTGTCGAGCTGCAGGCCGCAGTCTTCTCGCGGGCCGCTGCGTTCGAACCGCAGCTCGAGCGCATGGAGGCGGGATCGACCGTGCGTGCGACCGCAAGTGAGCACAGGCTGCGCCGGCTCACGCTCAGTCTTGCTGCACGCGCCCACGCCGTCGACCAAGTACTGGCGCATTTTGGTCCCGGCCTGGCCCGTGCGACAGACGACCCGACTCCGGTCAATGACGAACTCGCCGCCGGTGTGAGCGCTCCCCCGCTGACCGACGCAACCCGTGACCGTGTGACCCACGGCGCTCAGCCAGCAGGCCGAGCGCGTTGGCTCACAATCATGCTGGCCACCGGGATCGCCGTCGGGGTACTGGGCACCCTGAGCGCCCAAACCCTGCAGCACACGGTCACAGTAACTTTCGCGGGTGGCGCCTCGAATCTCGCCCTCCCGCCAGGTAAGACCATACCCGCCTCGCTGCCGGACGAGGCCGCTATCGGCGCCATCACCGCGATCTTCGACCAACCGGCGGACCCCCTCGCTGGTGAGCTGGCTGACCTCGGACCCGCCTACAACACCGTACGGGCGGTGGGGCTGACGCCGCGGGGCAGCTACGGTATTTACCTGGCCCAGCGCGGCTCCAGCCAGTACTGCCTCGTCATCCAACATGTCGACCTGACCGCCTCTAGTATCTGCGCGGGAGCCAGCCTGATCGCCCACGAGGGGTTGAACCTCAACGCCGTGGTTTTAGGTACCCTCGGCTTCGACGAGACCAGCCCACCCGCGCTTCTCGACCTGACGGCCAGCTGGCTCACCGACGGAACGGTGATGTCCAGCAGCACGCCGCACGTGCCGCCAGGCTCCGCCTACGCCACGCCCTGATCACGAGGATGCTTCACCGCCGGGTTTCCTGCGCCAACCGGGGCCAAATGTTCAACGCTCGGCAAGGTGGCGGATGCGGCACTGCCGCCCAAAGCTGGAACGGGGACCTCATATGATGCGTAAGGCGGCAAGTCGTTCAGGACACATGATTGCGGTGAGCGGCTGCGTGACATCTAGTTCCGGGGAGAGTCAGGGACTCCCCCGGTTGTCCAGCATGATGAGCGGAGTGCGTGCCGGGGTCACTGAGTCGCTGCTAGAAACAGGGCCTGGACACGAGTTCGCCGTGGACCCCTGGGTCGCCTCTGACCAGCGCGATCGTGCGCCGATCGAGGATGGCGAATTGAGTTCTTTGCACCCCGGCAGCGCGCCGATCGTGGCGGGCTGATCGACGACGAAAAGAACCTGGCCGTGCCTCTTCAGCTTCCCGACAACCTCTCGAAGCTTGGCCTCGTCGTTGGGTAGAGCCTTGTCGACGAGCACCTTGCCAGCCCGATCCTGGGCGACCGCGTGATGCTCCCCCTTCCCAACGTCGACGCCGACGAATACGTCCACGGAGTCGTAGTGCTCAATCATGTCTCTACTCCCGTCTCTGAACCGTTGTGTTGGTCAGCGCCGCGATATCGAGTTTCACATCCACGTTACGAACGGCCTGGACGTCAGTCCGGCCCCTATTCGCGATCACCTGATACCGATCCGGCCCGGTGGCAGCACCCCCCGGATCATCAACAACTGGGGGCGAGAATCATGCCGGACCCGACGGGCCAACGTCCTCAGTTACTCACACCATCCGGGGATATGAACAAGGTAACGGTCACATTGAAGCACACTGTTAGCCGGGAACCGGCTAACAGTGTGTGGCAATCCGCCTGAACAGGCACCTTGGTGGGATCATCGTCGACGATGTATCGGGTGTTGACGCGGTTAGTCCAGTGAGCGCCTGGCGTCTAGGATCTCCCGTAGCTGGAGCGGCACCGTGTCATCCTGCAGCGACGTCGTGTCGCCCAGTTCACGTCCGTCCATGAGGTCTCCGAGCAGGCGACGCATGATCTTGCCGGATCGAGTCTTCGGCAGGTCGGGTACCACCACGATCTCCCTCGGCTTCGCGATCGCTCCGATCTGCACGGCGACTTGGGAGCGTAGCGCCTGCGAGAGTTCCGCTTCGAGGGCACGCCAGATTCGGGGATCGGCGGACTCCGCAGCGGAGAGCGACCGAGCGGGGATCACGAAGGCGGCGATGGCCTGTCCGGTCGTCTCGTCATGAACGCCGACAACCCCGGCCTCGCCGACGGCGGGATGCGCGACAAGTGCCGACTCGATCTCGATGGTCGACAGCCGGTGTCCGGAAACGTTGACGACGTCGTCGATGCGTCCGAGCAGCCACAGGTAGCCGTCGGCGTCGATCTTCGCGCTGTCGCCGGCGAGAAAGTAGCCTTGCTTGGCGTACTTCTTCCAATACGCGTCGCGGTATCGCTCGGGGTTGCCCCACACAGTGCGGGCCATAGCCGGCCACGTGCCGTCGACCACGAGGGATCCGCTCGACCCGGGCTCGGTATCCGTGCCCTGATCGTCGACCACACGCACGGTGAGTCCCGGCAGCGCGTGGGTAGCTGACCCCGGCTTCAGGGCAGTGACCCCGGGCAGCGGGGCCACGATTGCCGCGCCGGTCTCGGACTGCCACCAGGTGTCGACGATGGGGGCCGTGCCAGCGCCGATGTTCTCTCGAAACCACAACCAGGCGTGCGGATTGATCGCCTCGCCGACCGAGCCGAGGAGGCGGATGCTGGAGAGGTCAAAGGCGGCGGGCACGCCGTCTGGGAACCAGGTCATGAGGGTGCGCACGAGGGTCGGAGCGGTGTAATAGGTTGTCACGGCGTAGCGTTCGATGATCTCGAAATGACGCCCAGGGTGCGGGGTGTTGGGGGTTCCCTCGTAAATGACGGAGGTCGCGCCGTTGGAGAACGGGCCGTAGAGCACGTAGGTGTGGGCCGTGACCCACGCGAGGTCGGCCGTGCACCAGTACACGTCGGAGTCTTTTGCATCGAAGATCGCCCAGTGGCTCCACGACGCTTGGGTGAGATAGCCTCCGGAGGTGTGCACCAGCCCTTTGGGGGTGCCGGTGGTGCCCGAGGTGTAGATAATGAAAAGCGGCGTTTCGGCGTCGAAAAACTCGGCTTCGTGGGTGTTTTCGGCGGTGTCGACGATGTCGTGCCACCAGACATCCCGGCCGGCGGTCCACGGCACGTTGGGGGTCAGCTCTCCGGTGCGCCGCACGACGAGCACGTGTTCGACGGCGTCGATGCCGGCGACAGCGACATCCGCCTGCCCTTTCACCGCTATGGCGGCCCCACGGCGAAACTGGCCGTCGGAGGTGACGAGCAGTTTGGCCCCGGTGTCCTCGATGCGAAATCGCAGCGCCTCGGCCGAGAAGCCGCCGAAAACCAGGGAATGCACCGCGCCGAGCCGGGCAATGGCGAGGGTGATGACGATGGTCTCCGGTATGACCGGGAGGTAGACGACCACGCGGTCGCCCGCCACGATTCCCAAGGCGATGAGGGCGTTCGCGGCCTGCGCGACCCTGCGCTGGAGGTCTGAATAGGTGATCACCTCACGGTCGCCGGGCTCTCCCTCGAAGTTGATGGCGACCCGATCGCCGCGCCCGGCATCGACGTGGCGGTCGACGCAATTGACCGCCACGTTCAACCGACCACCGAGAAACCACTGGGCACGGGGGATCGAGAGCAGCGGAGGCCCGTCCGTTTCGAGCGCGCCGCTCTCGTCGGCGCGGGCCGGCTCCCACGTGTGTGCGGTGTGCCAGCGTTCCGCCCAGTCGAGGCGGTCGGCCTGCCGCTCCCAGAATGCCACGGGGTCGCCGGCGGCGGCGGCCCGCTCGCCGGAGCCCACGTTGGCGGAGTCGACGAGGCCAGCAGGCGGCGAGTAGAGGCGGTCGTTGGCTACAGCGCTCTCAAGGGGAATGCTCATCGCTTTGACGCTACCGGGCCGCGCCGGGCTGCGCACACGGGCGGTAAGGCGGCGTAATGAAGGTGCTCCTCACACTTCTTGTCCGATCCGCAGCGCCGAGTGCTCGCCGAGGCTGTGCCAGGTGCGGTTGTGGTAGACCAGCGGGTCGGATCCGGATTGATCGGTGGAGACCGTCGCCTCGAGGGCGTGCACGGCAATGATCGTGGAACTGCCCGCGGCCATCCGGTTGATGATGCGCCCACGAATCCAGGCGTGTGCGCTGGGGAAATACGGTTCACCGGTAGCGAGCCGGGCCCAAATTTCAGTATCGGCGAAGCGGTTGACGCCGCTGGTGGCGCAGAGCGTTGCGATGTTCAATTGCTCAGCTCCGAGGAGATGCACGACAACGGTGTCGGCGCGGCGGATGGTCGGAGCGCTGGAGGCGTGGTTCGACAGGGAGAACACCAGTAGCGGTGGCTCGGCACTCACCGAGAACACCGAGGTGGCGGTCAGTCCGACCGGGCCGTCGCCGCCATCGGCGGTGATCACCGCGACGCCGGCGGCGTGGTTGCGAAACGCCAGCTTGAACTCTTCTGGATGCAGCCCACCGAGATGTTTCGCACTCTGGTCGCCGTCGGTCGGCCACGGATGGGCGATTCGGGCCTGTTCTTGAGTTCTCATCGGGTTCCGTTCGCAAAATAATCAAGGAGAGAATCAAGGGTCCACCGCGGAGGGCTCCGATCGTGAATGTGTGTCGCAGTGTGACGCCATGTTGCGTCACACTCGGCGGTGCGAGTCTCAGCAGTCACGATGGGAAGATGCCCAGACAGATTCGATTCAACGCCTTTGACATGAACTGCGTCGCCCACCAGTCCTCTGGAATGTGGCGGCACCCGGATGACCAGTCCTGGCGGTACAAAGACCTGCACTACTGGACCGAGCTCGCAAAACTGCTGGAGCGCGGGAGATTCGACGGCATCTTCATCGCTGACGTGCTGGGCACCTACGACGTGTACGGCGGCTCGAATGAAGCCGCGATCCGGCACGGTGCGCAGGTTCCCGTGAATGACCCCGTGCTGCTGATCTCGGCGATGGCATTGGTGACAGACCATCTGGGGTTCGGGGTGACCGCTGGTACGGCGTACGAGCATCCCTATCCTTTTGCACGACGGATGTCGACGCTCGACCATCTGACCAACGGACGAGTCGGATGGAACGTGGTCACCGGATACCTGCCATCCGCCGCACGAAACATGGGCCAGGAAGACCAGCTCGAGCACGACGTGCGTTACGACCACGCGGACGAGTACCTTGAGGTGTTGTACAAGCTGTGGGAAGGCTCGTGGGAGGACGATGCGGTCATCCGCGACCGCGAATCTGGTGTCTTCACCGACCCGAGCAAGGTGCACGAGATCGGTCACCACGGCACGCACTTCACGGTACCGGGGATTCACCTGTCTGAGCCGTCGCTGCAGCGCACACCGGTGATTTACCAGGCGGGGGCATCCTCTCGCGGTATCGAGTTCGCCGCCGGCAATGCAGAGGCGATCTTCGTCGCGTCATCGACCAAGGCCGGTCTGAAGGCCACCGTCTCGAACATACGAGATGCCCTCGAAAAAGCCGGCCGCAGCCGCTATTCCGCGCGCATCTATACGCTCCTCACGATCATCACCGACGAGACGTCGGAGAAGGCCACGGCCAAGTACCAGGACTACCTCACGTACGCCAGCGAGGAAGGCGCACTCGTGTTCATGTCGGGTTGGATGGGCATCGACCTGTCCGAGTACGACCTCGATGAGCCCATCGGAAATGTCAAGAGCAACGCGATCCAGTCTGTCGTGGCCAACTATCAGGAGGCCAATGAAGACGGTAGCGAGTGGAAGGTGCGAGACATCGCCCGGCTGGCGGCCATCGGCGGCCTCGGCCCGTTCATCGTCGGTTCCGGCGCAGAGATTGCGGACACCCTGCAGGAGTGGGTCGAGGAGACGGATGTGGACGGCTTCAACCTGGCCTACGCCATCACCCCAGGCACGTTTGAGGATGTCGTCACCTATGTGATTCCCGAACTTCGGGCGCGTGGTGCGTACCCGGAAGATTACGTCGAAGGCACGCTGCGCAACAAGTTGCACGGCCGCGGCGACCGACTTCCCGACGAGCACAAGGGGGCGAACTACCGGGTGCGTTCCGCTTAGGGCGCGGCCAGCCGCTCAGCGGCTCTCGAGTAATCAGAGAGCCGCTGGGCGGCGACGACCGGTGAAATGACCAGGGCAGTGCCAATTCTCAGCGGGCGGTCTTTCGTGCCGAGATCACGCCGGTGTTGAAGCCGAGCAGATAGAGGCCGCCGTTGAAGCGGGCGTGCTCAATCTTGAGGCAGCGGTCCATAATTACCGTCAGGCCCTGGCTCTCGGCGTAGATCGCCGCATCCTGATTCCAGATGCCAAGCTGCATCCAGACGGTCGGAACGCCGACGGCGACGGCGTCGTCGACGACCGAGGGGATTTCGCTTTCCCGGCGGAACACGTCGACGATGCTGGGCACCTCGGGCAGCGAGGCAAGGGTGGGGTAGGTCTTGTGGCCGAGAATCTCGTCGGCGTTCGGGTTGACGAAATAGACCCGGTAAGTGCTGGACTGCAGCAGGTAGGTTCCCACGAAGTAGCTTGCCCGCGCCGCGTTGGGCGATGCGCCCACGATGGCGACCGACGTGGCGCTCTGCAGAATCTTGAGGCGGTCCTTGGCACTGGGTCCGATCCAGGTGCGCGGAGACTTCAACCGGTTCGCGACGGGCGAGCTCGCTGGCAGTTCGCAGGCGGGGCCGTTGGTCAACGGTGAGGGGACTGCTTCTGTGCTCATCACTTGCCTCCGGTCGCCAGGCTTAGCGCCTGGTCGAGGTCGTAAATAATGTCTTCTGGATCTTCGATTCCCACGCTAATGCGTACAAGGCCCGGCAGTACCTTCGCGTCAACAAGCTGCCGCTCGGTGAGCTGCGCGTGAGTGGTGGAAGCCGGATGAATGACCAGCGTCTTCGCGTCGCCGACGTTGGCGAGGTGGCTGGCCAGGTTCACCGACTCGATGAAGGTACGCCCGGCATCCCTGCCGCCCTTGACGCCGAAGCTGAAGATCGAGCTCGGTCCCTTCGGCAGGTATTTCTTTGCGCGGTCGAAGTGCGTGTGCGAGGTGAGCCCCGCCCAATTGACGAATTCAATTCGGGGATCGGCCTCGAGCCACTCCGCGACGATCCTGGCGTTGGCGACGTGCGCTTCCATCCGAAAGGCCAGGGTTTCGACGCCTTGGGCGAGGAGGAACGCGGAGTGTGGGGCCAGGACAGGTCCGATGTCGCGCAGCTGCTCGGCACGCAGGCGGGTGAGAAAGGCATACTCGCCGAAGTTGCCCGACCAGTTGAGGTCGCCGTAGGCGGGCACCGGAATGTCGAACAAGGGAAACTTGCCGCTGTTCCAGTCGAACCGACCAGACTCCACCACTACACCGCCCAGCGTGGTCCCGTGGCCGCCGAGAAATTTCGTCGCGGAGTGGATGACCACGTCTGCTCCCCATTCCATTGGCCGGTTCAGGTAGGGGGTGGCAAAGGTCGAATCGATGATGAGCGGAATACCCGCGGCGTGGGCGACGTCGGCCAGACCCTCGAGGTCGGCGATCTCGCCGGAGGGGTTGGAGATGGACTCGGCGAAGATCAGCCTGGTCTTGTCAGTAATCGCCGCGGCATAGTCGGCAGCATCCGTGCCCGGCACAAAAGTGGTCTCAACTCCGAAACGACGCAGCGTGATGTCGAGCTGCGTGAGGGAACCGCCATAGAGGCTCGCAGATGCGACGATGTGGTCGCCGGAACCCACGAGCGACGCGAAGGTAATGTACTGCGCAGACAGGCCGCTCGAGGTGGCGACAGCGCCCAGTCCACCCTCAAGGCTTGCCACACGCTCCTCGAATGCGGCGACCGTCGGGTTGGCGAGGCGGGAGTAGATATTGCCGTACTTTTGCAGGGCGAACCTGGCCGCAGCATCCGCGGTGTCATCGAACACGAAGGCCGTGGTCTGGTAGATGGGAATGGCTCTGGCGCCGGTCACCGCATCCGGAACGTTTCCTGCGTGGATGGAACGGGTGCGAAAACCCCACTCCCTGTCTGTGCGGTCGTGGTCTGCCATGCCTTCAAGCTACCGGAACGTGCTCCCCCGCAACTTTGTGTCGCCATGCACGGTAACAATGGGAGCGATCTGCGGTAGCTCCAGTTGCCGGCGGATACTGTAAGAGAGGAAGTGCTGCCGACCGCACGCTTCGAAACTACTTGGAGATGATGACCAGTGACTATCAGCGACCTGCGCACGGTGCAAGCTCCTCTGAAGCAGCAGTACCGCGACGACCCCGACGCCGCTCTGGTGACGCTTCGGGCCAACGGTGAACTGGGCGCGGGTATCAGTTGTTCGGTGCAGACCGGGCAGGCCCTGGTGGAGGCCGGGTTGCACCCCGCCACCGGAGGCGACAATCTCTCCGTGTGCTCAGGCGATATGCTCCTCCAGGCACTCGTTGCCTGCGCGGGGGTGACTCTTGCCGCGGTCGCTTCCTCGCTTGGCATCGACGTCACCGGTGTGGTGCACGCCGAGGGGGATCTCGATTTTCGCGGCACGCTCGCCGTCGACAAGCAGACGGCGGTCGGCTTTCAGGACATCAGGATGCGCTTCGAGTTGACATCCGATGCGGATGAGGAAAAGATCGCCACCCTTATTCGTTTGACGGAACGCTATTGCGTCGTCTTCCAGACACTGGCCGTTCCGCCGAAATTAGCGGTCTCCCACAGCGTCCACTCTTAGCCCCAATACCGTTGCGTTAATCGATTCTCCGGTGTGATTGGGGTACGGCTCGTTCTGATTGGGTAAAGCCGGTCTCTGGCCGTCGGTTGTCGGATTTGTGTCGGTGGGCCTGTCGGTGGGTCTGTCGGTGGGTCGTCCGAAGTCCAGCCGGGTGCGCCCGTACTCCTGTAACCGTCCGTTCGTAGCGCATGTGAGTCCTCTCATCGTGGTCTCACGATGTGGTCAATAGCCTCGGAGTATGACACCATCGGCAATCTCCACCTCGGCTTTATCGCGTAATTTCGGCACGCACCAGGCCCTCGCGCCTCTCACCCTCGACGTGCCCACGGGCGAGGTTTTCGGCCTCCTCGGACACAACGGGGCCGGAAAGACCACGACCGTCAATCTGCTCACGACCCTGCTCGAGCCGACGTCGGGTGACGCGATAATCCACGGCCACAGCGTGAAAGCGGATGCGGCGGGCGTGCGTGGGTCCATCGGCTACCTCCCCGAAAATGTGCAGTTCTACGACAATCTGACGTTGTTGGAGAATCTGCGGTTCTTCGCCCGATTGTCGGGGTTGCGCCGTCCGGACGCCCGTATCCGGGACGTCTTGGGCTTTTTGGATTTCACCGGCCATGACAATCACCGGGTGGGGACGTTCAGTAAGGGAATGCGTCAGCGCGTGGGTATCGCTCAGGCCGTGCTCCACTCGCCTGAGGTGTTGTTTCTGGATGAGCCGACCTCGGGGCTGGACCCGGAGGGCGTGCGCACCTTGAGGGAGACGATTGTGCGACTGAACCATGAATTCGGAATGACGATTTTCATGAACACGCACCTGCTGAGCGAGGTCACCAAAACCTGTACGAGCATCGGGATTCTCAATCATGGACGGCTGGTGCACCACGATTCACTGCGCAACACGCTCGCAGCTTTTCCCGCCGATGAGTCCTTGGAAGACATCTATTTTCAACTCGACTCGGCTGCCGCATGAACACGCTCCTCACGAGCGCACGGCACGAAGTCCTCTGCACCCTGCGTGCCCGGGTCGCGCTGCTGCTGTTGGTGGTGTTTCTGGGCATGGTGTCGCTGTCCTCACTCATCGGCTGGATCACCAATACGACGGTCACCCGGGTGTATGCGAAGATTCTGGCCGACGGACTCACGACGGCTCCCAACCCGTTCGCGGGCGTCTCTTCGCTGTATTACTCCCGAAATTCAGTGATTTATGTCGTGCTGATCGGTGCACTCATGGCGATCATCCTCGGTGTGCAAGCCACCCTCCGCGACCGCAAGTCAGCCACGACCGATCTTGTTTTGAGCCGACCCGTCAACATCGTCCTGCGACTTGCTGGACAGTTCCTCGGCCTCGGGGCTGTGATTGCGTCCGTCCTGGCTGCGAGCACAGTGATCAGCTGGGCCTCGATCAGCGTCATCGTCGGCGCGCCGCTCGGCATCGACCCGACGCTGCGGCTGGTGGGGTTCGCCGCACTGTCCTGGGTTCTGATGATGATCTTCGCCCTGCTCGGCATGCTCACCGGCCTCTACAGCCGCAAGGAAACGACGGCGCTGCTTGTGCCTTTTGTTATCTGGAGTGCGGTCGCGTTTGTGCTCCCGCAGATCGGCACCGCCGCTCGCCCCGTCGCCTTATTGAACCCCGTCGCGGCGCTTGCGCCGTCGGACAGCACGTCCTTCGATCTCGTCGGGGCGATTACGGGCCCGTTCGCCATCACCGAGCAGTTCAAACGCGCCGCGAGCATCGTGCTGCGTGATGACAGCGTCACCGGCAGCCCACTGGCCAGCATCGTGCTGCTGGTCTCTGTTCTGATCGCGATCGCCTGGGTAGTGGTCGTCACACCGCGCCGCACCCTGAGGAGTGGTCTGAATGAATGACACCTGGATTGTCGCCGAAAAGGAGTTACGGGACCTGCGGAGGGACCGACTCTTCGCACTCCTCATCGCGTTCCTGGGTGTCGCCACGCTCGTTTCCGTCGCCGTGGCGTCGGCCGATTTTCGCAACCAACTGGATGCGTACAACGTCTACGTCGCCAACCTTGCCCGGAGCGGAAGCACGGTCACCGCGGCCGCGCCGCAACTCTTTCCCCTGAAATTGTTGCGTGGCGGAATCGAGTACCTCGAGATTCTCGGAGCACTGTTCGCCATCGTGCTCGGCTACGGAACCATCGCCAAAGAAAAGTACCGGGGCACATTGGCCCTCTTTCTTAGCCGTCCGGTCAGCCGGTTTTCGTTCGCCGGCGGCAAGGTACTCGGCCTGTCGATCGTGTGGCTGGGAGTCGTCGCCGCTCTTACCGCGCTGTCGCTCCTGGCCGTTGTCACGATCGGTCATGCCCCTATCCAGGGGATCGACGTGGCCCGCCTCCTCATTGCCGGTTCCTTCGCGTGGCTCTACCTAGTCTTCTGGACTGCCCTTGCCGTCGGCCTGACGGCCCTGTCCTCTCGGCTGAGCACCGGACTCATCGTGGCCCTGGTCATTTGGCTCGCCTTCGTGCTCGTCATACCCCAAATCGGGGACACGATGGACCCGGACAACCAGGTGCCCGGCGGCCTGTTCGCCACCCTTCAGATTCAGAAATCCAACGAACTGGCCGTTCTAGCCCAGTTCTCCGCGTTCGATGGCATCCGCAACGGGTTGGAAGTGTCGTCGGTGACCAAACACTTCGAACGCCTCACCTTCGCCTTCCTCGGCATCAAAGACCAATACAACCAGCAGCCTCTCAGCCGGGTGTGGGCAGCAATGCTCCCTTACGCCATCACTCTCACAGCGGCCACCGCGGCCTCCGTGCTTTTCGCCGCCCTCGCAACGACGAGGCGCACTCTGCAAAGGAAGCAATTATGAAGTGGAAAATCATCCTCCCCGTCGCCCTGATAGCACTCGTCACTGCTGGCGGAATTGCCATGTCTCAGGCCACTACCCCGGCCACGCCACCCGGTCAGGTCGCACCGAAGACATCGACGGGTTCGGTGCTGCCGGTAACGACCAACCCCATCACCAACACCAGCACCACCCCCGGGCTCACGATCGTGTCCGCGGCTGCCGAAGACAACGTCGACCCGAGTTCCGGCGCCGCTATCACCGACCGGCTCCAGATTACGCTCGGCAACACCACCACCAGCCCGCTGACCAACCTGAAGACTTATTATGTGATGAAGGACATCACTACTGGGGCAACCGAGGCGTACTACCTCGCCCTGGACGGCCTCACCCTGGCGCCCAAGGCTGAAACGACAATCTCCTTCGACACCGACACCGGCCCCGGCCATTACCCGGAAAACACGTTCAGCCTGTACCGCAGTTCCACGAACCAGGTTGATTTCACCATTCAGGTCAGCGCCGACGGCGTGCAGATCGTCGACGGCACAGCGACCAAAGGAGCAGGCACCGGTGAACAAGCCGACTAGGCATCCGGAGCACCGCCTCTCAACGGGCACGGTGTGAAGCTCCTCGTCGTTGAGGATGACGTCCGCATCGCGGACGTCATCCGTCGTACCCTGATCGAATCCGGCTATGCCGTCGACGTCGCCCACACCGCACCCGACGGAGTTCAGGCATTCGAAATCGATACCTACGACCTAATCGTTCTTGACCTGATGCTCCCGGGTCTTCCCGGCGGAGGGATGGACGTGTGCCGACGCATCCGTTCGATCAATAGCGACGTGCCGGTGCTGATGCTCACCGCGCTGGATTCGATGCGCACCAAAGTAGAGGGACTCGACGCCGGCGCCGACGACTACATCGTCAAACCGTTCCACCTCGTCGAACTGCTCGCCCGGGTACGCGCACTGCTTCGACGTTCACCGCGTGCCCAGGCACCACTCCTGACGGCGCAAGGAGTCACACTCGACCCCGCCACCCGCACCGCAAAGCGTGCGGGGCGCACCATCGTGTTGACGGCCAAGGAATTCGCGGTACTGGAATATCTCATGAGCAACGCCGGCACCATCATCAGCGCCACCGAGCTGATCGATCACGCCTGGGATAGCAACTATGAAGGGTTCAGTAACGTCGTGCAAACCTACATTCGCTACCTGCGTCAGAAACTCACACTGGCCGGTGAAACGGACATCATCGAAACCCGGCGCGGTGCCGGCTACGTCATCAACGCGGATCACTGATGTTCCGAAGGGCCATCGTTCGACTGACCATGACCTATACGGCCGTGCAGTTGGTACTGTTCGCAGCCTTCGCGGTCGGAATCTACATTTTCGTCACCGGAACGTTCGACTTCGACGCAGCCGAATCCGACGGTGCCGGCGCCCTCAACGCGGCCGAGCAGGGATTTGCCAACCTCCGCACCGCCCTAATCGTGCTATACGCGGCGCTCCTGGTCCTGATCCCCGCGGCGAGCTATGGCATGGCACGCGCTGCCCTCGCTCCCTTACAGAAGAGCTATGAGCTGCAACAACGCTTCGTCGACGGCGCGTCCCACGAAATGCGCAGCCCCCTCAGCGTCATTCAGGGCGAACTGGAACTCGCTCTGCTCTCAACTCGCACCCCCGCTGAGTACGAACAGGCGATGCAGAACGCGCTGTCGGCCGTCGACGGACTCACACGCCTCACCAACGACCTACTGCTGCTGTCTCGCGGAGCGGGAACGGAACTCGACCACACATTTGAACTGGTCGACGTGAATGATCTCGTGCGACACGACATCGCCGCCCGCGCAGTCAATCAGGCGGATGCCGCCCGCCTCACCACCGACATTGGCGAGGAGGCGGTCGTTTTCGGCTCTCCGGCCCTGCTGGCCCGCGCACTGGGCAACATCATCGACAACGCGCTCAAGTTCACACCAGACACCGAAAATGGAACCGTCAGCGTCGCTACGAGAGCGAACAACGGAACCTGCACCATCACGGTGCGCGACACCGGCATCGGCATGCGCGACGAGGAAATCAAGCACGCCTTCGAGCGTTTGTGGCGATCCGATCAAGCCAGGTCGCACCCCGGGCATGGCCTCGGCCTGGGCGTGGTCCGCCAAATCGTCCAGGCACACGCCGGCCGCATCTCGCTCACGTCGCGAGTCGGCCTCGGCACGACCGTCACGCTGACCCTGCCGCTCCGGTCCTAATCCGCCCGCAACGCAGATGCTCTCATTCTCTTCTCACGTGCCACTGCCTCACTTGAAAATAAGGGTCACGCAGCCGCGTGGGTTACTTTCGAAAGGCAGAAGACAATGCCGAGGAAAACCAAAATCGCTGGCGGCGCAGCACTCGCCGTCGTCCTGGCCATCGTCGGTGACATCACCCTCACCGCCGGAGCGCAGGCCAGTACGGAAGACACGAGCGACGACGTCAACGGCGTGGCCGTTAAAAACGGCAAACAGGACTAACCCGGCCGCGACGGAAGAGGACACTCGCTTCGGGCAGGACAAACGCGGCGACGAACGCGGTCGTCACCCCGAAGGCGCAACGCGACTTCACCGACCTGGACGCCCGGATCATGAAGACCGCCGACGGATCATTTCACTACGCCTATAACGCGCAGGCCATCGTTGATCAGGATCACACTCGGCAAGGCAAATTCGTTCTGCTGCGCGGCCTGGATCAAGCCGCCCACGAGTGGAACCTCATCGCCGCCTGCCACAACCTGATGAAGCTGCACAGTATGCAGACCCGAGCCGTCCTGGCCGCGCACACCGCCCTGACACCCCAACCGACGACCCAAAGCCCAAGCCCACCACCCCGGGCAGACGGGCTCGACGGTATCTGGCGACTCTGGCCCTCTTTTCACTCGGCAGCAAGCCGGCAAGACCTGAACCCCGTCACCTCACACGACGAGGTTCAGGTCATTCCAGCGCCACATGGCCAGCACGAAACGGGCCACAACACCGGTTATCGACTACCGACCCACGCTACTAGTGAGGCCTCCACTGGCGGAGGCCAGGACGGGAACAGGTGAAGCACCTGACCGACAATAGCCAAGGCCTTCTCCGGGTCATGCGGATCCTCAGCGCGATCTGAATACCATCGCGAGCATCGTCCTGGGTGTCGGAATACTCGCCCTGCGCGGAAGACTGCTGCAGCTCGCGTCGGGTCTGAGTCTGCTGTTTATCATCGCGAGTTTTCTCTCGCTTGTGCTCGCGTTGATCGTTGGGCTATGTGGTATCACCGTGACGTGGAGCGTCACCCTTGGTCCACAGACGTTCCTGGTCGAAGGCATCGCCATTCCTGTGCTCGCCGTCAGCTCGGCTCTCGCGTTGCGCGCCCGGCGGACGACGTGAGTCTTCCGCTCGCCTTGCCACTAACCACACGACGTCTCGACCGAAAGATTCGACGAGAAGCGCCAGCGCAATCGCGACGAACACCGCGTCGACCGCGGGCAGCAATCCGGTGATAGCCACCGTCAACGCTATTCCTTGCACGGCAGTCACGACCTTGCGCCAGTAGCGGGATGGGAGCTGTCGACGCAACCAGGGAAAGATCCATCCAGCGACGACGAATGCGTACCGCATGAGTCCGATGGCAAGCACCCAGATTCCCAGGGTCTGCGAGACGTAGGCGCTCAGCACGAGCAGCAGGAAGGCGTCAACCTCCATGTCGAACCGCGCACCGAGCTCGCTCGCGGAGTTCGTGCGCCGGGCGACCCAGCCGTCGACCGCGTCGAGGAGGAGGGCCGGCACGACCAGAGCGAGCACGATCCAGACCGGTATCGGCGCGAAGAACGACGCAACGACGATCCCGCTGATCACCCCAACTAGAGATGACCGCGCCGCAGTCACGACGTTCGCTTGCCCGAATCGGGTGACGCGTCGTTTTCTCAGACCACGTACAAGCGCGATGTTCGAGGCCATGAGGTAGCTGAGCGCCGCAAGCCAACCGACTGCCGCAATCCACAACGGGAACGACCGCGTCGCGGCAGCCCCGAGCAGGCTCACGACAATCGCGCCGCCCACGGCTATAAAGATCGGTACGAATTGAACTCTGATCATCCCTGTCTCGTTTTTATGGTGATTCACCTATTAACTATTGATACGTTAGCCGTGCCGCTAACGTTCAGGAAAGCGAGGGAACATGCTTGACGTCACCGCCTTCTGGATCGAGAAACCGGGAGTAGGCCTTCTGCGCCACGAGCAGCTCCCGCCTGTGGGTGAGGGTGATGTGTTGGTGAAAACCCTGTACACGGGCGTGAGTCGCGGTACCGAAACATCTGTCTTTGGCGGGCACGTGCCGGCGAGTGAACGCGAACGGATGCGCGCCCCGTTCCAGACGGGCGACTTCCCCGGGCCGGTCAAGTACGGCTATCTCAATATCGGGGTCGTGGGCAGTGGTCCCGAATCTCTCGTGGGAACAACTGTCTTCACGCTCTACCCCCATCAGTCGGCATTTGTCGTGCCCGTCGGCGCTGTCACGCCTGTTCCCCGCGACATACCGGCACGGCGTGCAGTTCTTGCGGGCGCCGTCGAAACGGCCATCAACGTGCTCTGGGATGCCGCACCGATGGTCGGCGACCGAATCTCAGTCGTCGGCGCGGGGATGATCGGATGCTGCGTCGCACGCCTCGCACACGGCATCCCAGGTGTCTCCGTCACGCTCGTCGACATCGACCCAGCGCGAGAAGTCGTTGCCGACCAACTCGGCGTGAGCTTCTCAGATGTGGCGACCGCTCCGCAGGATCAAGACATCGTGATCAACACGAGCGGCTCGGGCACAGGGCTGCAACTCGCTCTCGAGACAGTGGTGACCGACGGCACGGTGATCGAGGCGAGCTGGTATGGAGATCGCCCGGCAACGCTGATGCTCGGCGCCGATTTCCACTCGCGGCGATTGACGATTCGGTCCAGTCAGGTCGGCGCTGTTGCATCGGGGCGGCGGGGAACCCGGACCACTCGCGAACGACTCGTGCTGGCCCTCGAACTCCTGCGCGACCCCGCCTTCGATGCCGTGCTCACGGGCGCATCCTCGTGGCGCACTCTGCCTGAGGTGATGGCGAGCCTTGCCGACGGATCGCGAAATGACCTGTGCCACACGATCGACTGGAGAGATGCCGTATGACGTTCACGGTAACCGTGCGAGACCACATGATGATCGCCCATAGCTTTGCTGGCGAATCCTTTGGTCCTGCGCAGCGGCTCCACGGAGCAACGTTCATCGTCGACGCCACGTTTAGCGCAGCAGGTCTCGATGCTTCAGGTGTCGTTATTGATATCGGTCGAGCGGCGGAGATACTCGGTGAGATCACGGAATCGCTCACCTATCGCAATCTTGATGAGGAGCCCGACTTTCAGGGTAGGAACACGACCACCGAAGTGCTCTGTCAAGTGATCGCTGACCGCCTTGCAGAACGGGTGCACGATGGAACGCTTGCGGCCGGCCAGCAGATGCAGTCTCTCTCAGTCACGTTGCATGAATCCCACATCGCGTGGGCGAGCTACTCAAGGTCACTGTGAGCGCAACGGCGGAAAGGACGGTGCACTTCGTTGTCCCCGGTGCGATCGACGACCCGGACAGAGTGAGCGGTGGAAACGTCTATGACCGGTACGTGCGTGACGGGCTCCGGAACACCGGGTGGGACGTACGGATGGTCTTGATCGCGGAGGAGAGCGGGCCGCTCGCGACGCGGGCGTTGTCAGAGCTGCCCGACGGTGCCCTCGTACTCATCGATGGACTCATCGCCGTGCGCGAATCGAGCGCGTTGGCGGCGCAGTCGACCAGGCTCCGGATGATCGTGCTTGCACACATGGTCGCGAGTCTTACATCGGGGTTATCTGCGGACAGGACTCACCTCGCCGATCTAGTCGATCGTGAGGGAACTGCTCTGAAATCGGCAGACCGTGTCATCGCGACGAGCGGGTGGACTCGCTCCGAGCTCATTTCGCGCTCCCTCGTGCAACCTCGCGATGTTGTCACCGCCTACCCGGGAACTGATCCAGCACCGGCAACGATCGCTTCACGAGCCGGCGGGCGACTGTTGTGCGTTGGAGTTGTCGCACCACATAAAGGTCAAGACGTTCTCGTCCGCGCCGTAGCGCGCCTCAAGGAGGTCAGCGATTGGACCTGCACCTTCGTGGGATCCCTCAGCACGGAGCCGGATTTTGTGGCCGACCTGAAGCGGACCGTTCGAGGCGAGCAATTGGCGACGAGAGTGAGTTTCGCTGGCACCCTCGCGGGGCGGTCACTCGATGCGGCATACGGCCGAGCGGACCTCGTCGTTGCGCCGTCGCGCACTGAGAGCTTCGGCATGGTGGTCGCCGAGGCGTTGGCGCGGGGTATCCCGGTGGTTGCGTCCCGCGTTGGCGGCATACCCGAAGCGTTGTCGAGTAGCGGTGCGGGAATGTTGGTTCCCGCAAATGATTCCGCGGCCTTCGAAACGGTCCTGCGCGAATGGTGGGCGAGTCCGCCCCTTCGAACCGAACTCACGACGGCAGCGGTGGAGGCCAGAGCCACAGTCAGATCATGGAGCTCCACAATCTCGACCATCGAATCGGTGCTCCACGAAGTGTCGCGCAGTGGAACAGTGGTTCGGGCATGAGCGGAATCCTCGAGGTCAGCGGCGACTGGCTTGCCCTCCGCGAGCCAGAGGACGCCGCGGCTCGCTCACTCGACCTCGCACTCATCGCCGCCGAACTGCTTCCCGATGGCCCGATCGTTGTGCACGATCTCGGCAGCGGGACCGGTTCGATGATGCGGTGGCTCGCCCCTGTCCTAGGACCGCAGACGTGGTTTCTCCACGACTGGAGTGCGGACCTGACCGAACAGGCCATCAACCACGTGCGTCCGGCGGACCGCTACAACGCCGGAATTTCGGTCTTTGGCCGCACCGGCAATCTCGCTGACCTGAGCCCGAACGATCTGGCTGGCGCGTCTCTCGTGACGGCGTCCGCGCTTCTGGACGTACTGACCTCAGAAGAGATCCACACCATCGTCGGCGCGTGCGTAGCAGCGCGCGCTCCCGTGCTTCTCTCCTTGAGCGTGACCGGTGGCGTGCAGCTCAACCCACGAGACGAGCGCGACACGGCGTTCGAGGACGCCTTCAACGCGCATCAGGTGCGCCACGCGAACGGACGACGACAGTTGGGCCGGTACGCCGCGCCCATCGCCTCTGGACTCTTCGCAGACGCCGGTTGGCAGGTGCGCCAGAGCACCACTCTGTGGCGGCTCGACCATCGCCGGCCTGGCCTACTGAGCGAATGGTTCGCGGGTTGGGTCGATGCGGCCGTGGAACAGGAACCTCAGCTGCGCGATGAAGCCGACCGCTACCGGCAGGGTCGCTTGGCACAGATCGAACTCGGCGAACTCAGCGCGCGCATCGAGCATGTGGATCTTCTGGCGTGGCCGAGCCCATGACGCCGGTCGAATTCTGGAGCATGCGCGTGGCGCTGCGGTCACGCTGGCTTCGCGTGACCATTCGGCTCCTCGTTGGCCTCGCGGTGCTGATCACAGTGGTTGCTTACGTGGGAACCGGGCCGCTGCTTCACGGCATCCTGAGCATAGACGGACGAACGATTGCAGCGGCGCTCGCGCTATCCGCAGTCGCGACGGCTGCCGCCGCGTGGCGCTGGTGCGTCATCGCCACGCGGCTCGGAGTCGATCTCTCCTGGCGAACTGCGATCGGGAGGTACTACCAGTCCCAATTCCTGAACACGGTCACCCCCGGCGGAATCGTGGGGGATGTGCACCGCGCAGTCGCACATGGCCAGAGCGCCGGCAACGTCGCGCGAAGTGCGCGTGCGGTCGTGCTGGAACGCACCGCGGGTCAAGTAACGCAGATAGTGCTCTCACTGATGATTTGTGCCTTTGTCGGTGCGCAGTTTGGGGGGTATCTCCTCGCGGTGGGTGCGATCGGGCTCGGCGTTATCGGGCTCGGCACTATCGCGATCGGGCTGGCCGTGGTCAAATGGCCGCGCGCTCGCGCGGCCGTATTTCGGGAGGTGCGAGAGCTTCGCTCGGGCATCGGATCGGTTCGGACTGTGGCTCAGGTCGTGCTTGCCTCCGTCATCGTGATCTCCTGTCACGTGGTGACCTTCGCCATTGCGACCGCGGCCATCGGAATCACCGTGCCGCCCGGACAGCTGCTCGTCCTCGCCCTGCTGGTGCTGCTCGGTGCGTCGATCCCGTTCAGCATCGGCGGATGGGGGCCGCGCGAGGGCATTGCCGGCTGGGCTTTCGCCGTGGCCGGATTCGGCGCCCCTGCGGGGGTTGCGGCATCCGCACTGTTCGGCGTTCTGACCATCATCGCCGTCGCTCCGGGCGCGTTCGTAACGCTCGTCTATGCCGCCCGAAGGCGCAGGCCGATTCGGTACGAGGCAAGCCCGGTGCTCATCGCGAAAGATCTGGAGACGACCCCGTGAGCGATCTGCCGTACGTCACTCTGAGCAGTGCGACCTCTCTCGACGGGTATCTCGACACGGCAGACCCACCGCGCCTGACCCTCTCCAATGAGGCGGACCGCGACCGGGTCGACGGTGTGCGTGCGCAAAACGACGCGATTCTCGTTGGCGCACGCACCGTGCGGCGGGATAACCCTCGGCTACTGGTGCGTAGCCCCGCTCGCCAGTCACGGCGAAAGGCCGCGGGTCTGCCGAATTCGCCGTGGAAAGTAACGGTGACCGAGACGGGCGATCTCGATCCAAGCGCGGCATTCTTCACGACCGGTGACACACCGAAACTCGTGTACTGCCCCACCTCGGCGGCGGCGCATATCCGTCAACGTCTCGGGCACACCGCGTTGGTTGTCGGCCTCGGCGCAGCTGTCGCCATGGCCGACCTCGTCGCTGACCTTGCGGATCGTGGCATTCGCGAGCTCATGGTCGAGGGTGGCGCGACCGTTCACACCCAGTTCCTGGCCGCGAACCTGGTCGATGAACTGCATTTGGTCGTGGCGCCACTATTCGTGGGTGATTCCCGGGCCCCGCGCTTCGTGGGAGATGCCGTGTTCCCGTGGACCAGCGACCGGCGTGCAACTCTCGCCGACGTGCGGCAGATCGGCGATGTCGTGCTCCTGCGGTACGCGCTCTCGGCTCGATTCGCCGTGCACGATGCCGAGGACCAGCAGCGCCTCACCGCGCCGCCGATCGCGGTCGGAACGTCGTGACTGCACCTCCGGCGACGTCCCCTGCAATACTCAACCCGGACTCGCGGACCGACCGTTCGCGCGCGGTCCGAGCGACGGTGCGTTCCGTGAGCTCCGCCGTTATCGTCTTTTTCGGCGTGATCGCGCCCGGTCTCATCAGTTCCGGTTCGGTGCTCGCGCTCCTGCGCGTGCCGCTCGAAGCGCTCCTCGCGATCGTGATTCTCGCCATCCTGCCCTGGGCTCCCGCCCGTCGGGTCGTCGCGAGCCTGGCTGCCATGGTCTTCGTCACCACTATCGTCAGTGCCGCACTCGATCGCGGTTTCTTATCCGCCGTAGGTCATCCGTTCAACGTCGTGACCGGCTGGCCGGAATTGGTCAGTGCGTATGGCGTACTGAGCGACTCGACCAGACCATCAGTCGCGGCCGTGATCGTTGGCCTGCTCGTTCTCGCCGCTGCCGTTCTCGTTCTCGTTCTCACCCGGGCGATGCTTCAGCTTGCTGCGGTCATCCGTCACCACCCGCGCGCGACCCGGATCGGGGCTACTGCCATCGCGGGGGGCTGGATCGTCCTGGCGCTTGTGGGCGCCCAAGTCGTCCGCGGGCAACCGGTCGCTGCAGCGGATACCGTCCGCATGATCATGACGAAAGCCAACCAGGTGACGACCGCGAGGGCAGAGCAGGCGGCGTTTGAGCGTGCGGTCGCAACCGACGATTTCAAGAAGGTGCCAGCATCCGATCTTCTTGGCGGGCTGAAGGGCAAAGACGTGATCATCGCGTTCATCGAAAGCTACGGCCAGGTCGCCGTGCAAAATACCACCTTCTCGAAGGGCGTCGACGATGTGCTCCTGAAGGGGACCGCGGATCTTGCTGCACACGGCTATTCGGAGCGGAGCGCGTTTCTCACTTCCTCTACGTTCGGTGGAATTAGCTGGCTCGCGCATTCCACCCTCCAGACCGGCCTACGGATTGACTCGCAACACAAGTACGATCAGGTGACCTCGGGGAGCCGACTCACCCTGAGCGCGGCGTTCAAGAAGGCTGGCTGGCGCACCGTGAGCGTCGTGCCCTCCAACGATCAGCCCTGGTCAATCGGAGAATCGTTCTATCACTTCGACATCGAGATCAACTCTCAGAACATGGGATATCGGGGCCCGAACTTCAGCTACGCGCGCATCCCGGACCAATTCACGTGGGCCTACTTCCAGAAGAACGAACTCGCTCAACCACACCCGCCGCTGATGGCGGAGATCGATTTCGTGTCGTCGCACACACCGTGGACTCCCCTGCCCCATGAGGTGCCCTGGGAATCCATTGGCGACGGCTCAATCTTTGACCCGCAGCCCGCTCAGGGGCTCGCGCCGAGCGTGGTATGGCAGAGCGCACAGCACGTGCAACTGCTCTACGGCCAATCCGTGCAGTACTCGATGAGTACCCTGTTCTCTTTCCTGACGACCTACGACAACCCCAACCTGGTGCTGGTCGTGCTCGGCGACCACCAGCCCGCTTCGGTGGTCAGTGGGGCAGACGCCAACCACGCTGTGCCCATCAGCATCATCTCCAAGGACTCCGCAATTATCAACCGAATCTCGTCGTGGCGCTGGGACCCCGGGATGCTCCCCTCGCCGAATGCGCCGCTGTGGCGGATGGATGAATTCCGCGATCGTTTTCTCACGGCCTACCGGCAGTAGCCGCGAGCTTCGGAAGTCTTCGCGCAAGAGCGCGGAATCTCTTCCCGTTAGCCTGATCTCGACCGAACGGATGCTGCTCGCCGGGATCGCGGTCGTAGCGTCGTGGTGAGACCGCTCGCGTCGCCGGCCAATGACCACGATGCCACGGTTGTGGCCGCGCCCGCAGTGTCGATCACCACGAGGTCGTAGCTCTGTTCATTGCCCGGTACCGTGGGCTACTGGCACGACCACACAATCCGGGAACCGTGCTCCTCGGGCGTGACGGATAGCTGGGCGGTGACGACCTCCTGGCCCAAGGCCAACATTTCATGGCTGTGAACGCTGGGGGAAAAAGCCTTCGACGCCCACAAGCCCCCTAGCGAAACCACAGTTACGGCAGCGGCAGCAATTGCCACTGTCAAAGTGCGACTCGTGCGCCGCCGAACCTCGAGCCGGACGAGTCGGTGGACCATGCCAAGCTCGGGGAAAGCCAACTCCCGCTCCTGCTGTCCAGGCACCGAGGCAGCTGCGACGGCCTCGGCAACTGGCAGCTTCGCGATGGAAACGGACACGGCCAGGCGGCCGCCAAACGTCTTCGGTTGTGACAGGTGAAGTTCACCGCGGCGCGAGCTCGTCGATCGTGATTGCCGCGTTGATGAGCGCGAGATGGCTCAGCCCCTGCGGGAAGTTCCCGAGAAAAGAGAGATCCGCCGGATCGATCATCTCGGAATACAGCCCGACGTCGTTCGCCAAACCGATGAGTTCGTCCATCAATTTGACCGCCTCGTCATGCCTGCCGACACAGGCGAGGGCGGATGCCATCCAAAAGGAGCATGCGACGAACGCTCCTTCCTCCGCTTCCATCCCTGTATAGCGGTGGAGCAACGCGCCACTGCCAAGTTCTGCCTGGATAGCGTCAATGGTCGCAGACATGCGCGGGCCCCGGTCGAAACCACTTGTCGCGTGCAGGAGAACGGATGCGTCGAGCTGCTCACTTCCGGGGAAGGTGACATAGCTCTGCCGCGCTTCGGACCAGCAGTGCTCGGCAACCCACTGGGTGATTTGGCCATGAACAACTCGCCAACGGGCAGGATCGCCGGCGATTTGACCGAGCTCGTAGAGGCGTAGGGCGCTGTCGAGTGCCTGCCAACATCCCATTTTTGATGCCGTGTAGTCGCGTTGATCGACCAATTCCCACGTGCCGGAATCGCGCTGGTGCCATACCTCGCACACATGGTCGGCGACTGCTGCCAGCATGACGCGGGTGTGGGCATCGAGCACGTTGCCGGCCTCGACATATTCGAGCATTGCAGTGACCAGGTCACCGAAGATCCCGAGTTGAAGTTGCGTCCTCGCGTCATTACCGACAATGACGGGTCCGATACCACGCCAGCCCGGCAGGTCCTGTATCTCTCCGGGGCCTGGCGTCGAACCATCAAGGCGGTAGAAGATGTGGAGTTCTGAGTCACTCATCCTGATAGCTTGGATGAGCCAGGCGACGGCTTCGTGGGTCTCCTCGCGCAGGCCGAAGCGCACCAGAGCACGAACCGTGTACGTCACATCGCGCACCCACGCGAACCGGTAATCCCAGTTCTTCCCACCCCTGACGTTTTCCGGCAACGATGTTGTCGCGGCAGCGGCGATCGCGCCGCTCGGGCTGTGGATCAGCAGTTTGAGCGCAAGAGCGCTGCGCTGCACCGCGTCTGCCCACGGGCCGTCGTAATTGAAGTCGTCAGACCAGTGCTTCCAATTGTCGACAGTGCGTGCGAGGCCGATCGCGGTCAGATCCGTAATGGGCAGATGCAATGGTTCATTCTTAGTGCCGGCGACGACAAGCATATGATGCGATTTCACTGTTGCAGTGAAATGGCCGGCGAGGATGCTGTCACCTCCGTCCGCTCCGTGGTTGCTGCCCTCCACGGCGAGCATGAGATCGCCGGCCCGGATGATCGTGCCATGCGTGGTCATTTCCACCCGCGGGGTAGTTGTCGCAAAGCAGGTGCCCGCAGTAATTCGCCAACGAAAATCTACAGCGCCCTCAATGCCGTCAATTCGACGGGCGAGTTCCACCCAAGGCAACCGTCCTGCGAGACCCGTGACGAGGGCGTCCGTCACACGTGCAATGCCGGCAGCAGTCGTGTATGTCGTTTCTAGGACGTTGGTCTGCGGCAGGTAACGGCGCGTGACCGTGAACGCTGCCACCGGCGCGAGCTCGATCGAACCGCCTTTGGCTTCGTCCAACAGGCGGGCGAACACGGGTGTGGAGTCGAGGTTCGGAATGGGCAGCCAATCGATCGAGCCATCTAATCCGACGAGCGCAACGGTGCGACCGTCACCGAGTGCAGCGTACGATCGAAGGTTCACATAACCTTCGCGGCGTATCTGATCAACCGCGACGTCACCAACCATTGGCCCCACCGCGCATCGACATCACACCAGCCATAGTTGAGCGTACCGCTCTTACCGTGCTGCAGTTCTAGGGTCTGACCATTCTCCGCTCAGAAATATTTACCTGTCCGAGTCGGCAGAGCTGCATAAGCTGGCAGGAGTCCCAAGGATGAGAAGAAGCAGCAGGGTGAATGGAGCCGCAATCATGAAAAGTTTCTCAGTCGGAGACCACGTCTCTTGGAACTACGAAGCCGGGCACGTTCAGGGCGTGATCACCAAGAAACACACGAAAGATGTGGAGTTTAAAGGCCGCACGCGTCATTGCAGCGAAGATGACCCACAGTACGAAATCAAGAGTGATAAAACCGATCATGTGGCAATGCACAAAGCGGATGCGTTGACGAAGATCAAGTGATCCGGGTGCAATGACGAAGGGACGTACACCGAATCGGGTGTTCACGATCGGTCACTCCACTCGCGGGTTTGATGAAGTGGTTGCAATGCTGCAGGCGAACGACGTGACTGATCTGGTTGACGTGCGGTCGTTTCCGTCGTCGCGGAAGTTCCCGCAATGGAACCAAGACGCGATTGCAGATGCGTTACCGGCGGACATCACCTACCGGTGGGTCAGGAACCTCGGCGGTCGGCGACATACCCCTGCCGGTGTGCCGAGTCCAAACGGTGCGTGGCAGGTCAAGGCATTCCGCGATTACGCCGACTACATGATGACCGATGAGTTTCACTTCGGGCTCGCTGAGCTGCTGCAGGTCGCGAGTGACTCGGTGCCGGCGATCATGTGCAGTGAGGCCGTGCCGTGGCGTTGTCACCGGCGGTTAATCACAGACGCACTCATCGTCGCCGGGGTAGAGGTGTTCGACATCATGTCGGTCTCGTCGACCCGATGCGCGGAACTAACCGCGTTCGCGCTCGTGCGAGACGGAAAAATCACCTATCCCGAACCAGAAGAAGGATGAGCATGGATCTGGTAGCGAAAAGTCGAACAATCGTGGCGGCGATTCCCCGGGGTGACGTCGTGGCGTAGGGGGAGATCGGGCGGGAGCTGGGGATCGGCCCCCGGCAAGCGGGCCGGGCCGTCGCACTGCTTGACGAGGGCTTGCCGTGGTGGCGAGTTGTTCATGCCGACGGCATGCCAGCGAGCTGTCATGGCGGAGCGGCCCGAGCGTTGCTCGAAGCGGAAGGCGTTCCGTTCCGCAACGGCCGCGTGGACATGCTCACGATTCGGTGATGGTGGTCGCCGTCTCGACGCGTTTCTGTGCGTGTCCGTGTCCGTGTGCGTGTGCGTGTGCGTGTGCGCGTGCGTGTGCGTGTGCGTGAGAAGTTTGGGCAAAGATGCGGCCCGGTTCTCGAGCTGACAAACGAGGCCGACCGTGGCGTCCACGAACTGGTCCCGCGGCACAATGATGCTCGCCCCAGGGACACCGCGCAGCCCCGCGACGATATGCACCCGGGCCAATGAGGTACGCGCGGTCATGTCGATGGTGAAGCATTCGACTTAGTATGGGGGGCATGACGTTTCGCGATCAGTACAGTTTCGGAAACCCTGTTGAGCGCTACAGCCGCGTAGACCCGCCCGTTCAGCATCAGCCTGAACCCGGGGTGCAGGCGCGTATGACTCCGGTCCCCGACCTCGGCGAATCGACCTACCGCGGCAGCGGGCGCCTCGCCGGGCGCAAGGCGCTCATCACAGGCGGTGACTCCGGTATCGGCGGTGCCGTCGCGATCGCGTTCGCGCGTGAGGGGGCCGATGTCGTAATCGTGCACCTGCCCGCCGAGCAGGAGGATGCTGACCATATCCTGGGCCAAATAAAGGAGGCAGGCACGACGGGCCACGCGATTGCCGCGGACATCACGGACTCGGCCCGGTGCCGCGAGATCGTTGACGAGACCGTGCGCGTACTCGGTGGGCTCGACATCCTGGTCAATAACGCCGGCAAACAGGTAGCCGTTGACCGTATCGAAGATTTGTCTGACGAGCAGTTCGAACTGACGTTCCGAACGAACGTGTTCGCGAACTTCTGGATCACGAAGGCCGCTCTCGCCCATCTGCCAGCAGGTGCCAGCATCATCAACACGGCGTCGCTGGAGGCTTACAAGCCCGCACCGGATCGCTTGGACTACGCGGCGACGAAAGCAGCGATCAACAACTTCTCGAAGGGTCTTGCGCTGCAGTTAGTTCCTCGCGGTATCCGGGTCAACGTCGTCGCACCCGGCCCCGTTTGGACCGCCCTGCAGGTGTCGGGCGGTGTTTCAGACAAGCAAATGAGAGCATTCGATGACGAAAGTACTTACCAACGTTCCGGGCAGCCGGCCGAGCTGGCCCCCGCCTACGTGTTCCTCGCCTCCGCAGAATCGAGCTACGTCTCGGGCGAGACCTTGAACGTCAACGGCGGCATGGTCACTCCGTGACCAACCATGACTGCACCATTTTTTTTCTTCCCGGTCTGGGCTTTGGCTCTGCATCAACCGCACCGCTCGCAGAAGCTCTCGGCGACCGATTCCGCGTCGTCGGCATCGACCTGCCGGGGCAGGGTCGCACCCCGGATGCTGTGAACGGCTCCGTCCACGCTCTGGCCGATGCCGCGCTCAAGACGATCGAGGCCGAAGCCGATGGCGGACCATGCCTGCTCGCGGCCCACAGCATGGGCGGCAAGGTCGCGGCACTCGTGGCCGCACGCGTGCTGAGCGGCCACGAGGCCGTCTTCGGCTTGGCGGGCGCTGTACTCCTCGCTCCATCCCCGCCCACCCCCGAGCCCATGGACGACGACAAGCGTGCCCTCATGCTCTCATGGGCAGAAAACGGTCCGCTCTCGGAGGTCGACGCGCGCGAATTCGTTGCGCAGAACGTGGCGACATCGTTGGTCGCCGCTTTGGAGCAGGATGCTGTCGACCAAGTTCGGCAGATGTCTCCGCTCGCCTGGCAGCGGTGGCTCAGAGAGGGCAGTCGTGAGAATATTTCGGCCGCAGTTGGCGTGATCGACCTGCCCGTCGTCGTAATGGGGGGCGAAGATGACGACGATCTGGGGGCTTCGGTGCAGCCGCGACTCCTCGGCGCCGTGTATCCGCGGGCGCGCTTCGTGTCTCTCGCCGCGACGGGGCACCTGCTCCCCTACGAGCAACCCCACGAGGTCGCCGCCGAGATCGCGCGGTTCTGGGAATCGATAGTTTCAGCATCCCCACCGGTGGCGCCTGAGTGGGGTCGCCTGATCGCCTCCGACCGCACCGGCGTCGAGGCGCGCGCCCTGTTGGCGCGGCGCGCGATCGCGGACGACGTGGACTACTCGCCGCGGGCGCTCTCGCCGGGGCAGCTCGCGACCCTTCGCGCGCTGGCCGATCGGCTCGTGCCGCAGTCCGAGGCTCGCCGGATCGACCTCGCTGCGCGCATCGACGCCGACCTCGCGTCCGGCCGCGGTGATGGTTGGCGGCCCGCAGAGCTTCCGGATGACGCAGCCGCCTACCGGCTGGGGCTCGACGCCATCGCATCCGTCTGGGCCGACGGTGTGGAACGGCAGGACGCACTAATTCAAGGGATTATCGCCGGCGAGTTCATCATCGACGCCCCGTGGGCCGGTGATGTGTTTCGCCGGTGGTTCGAAGACGTGCGCAATGATCTGACGCGCACCTGGCTGGCCCATCCCGCGTCGCTCGCCCGCGTCGGATACGACGGTTTCGCGACCAGTGGTCCGGGGGCTGAGCCCGCCGGGTATGTGGGCCTCGGCGCCGGCGTGCGCGACTCATGGGAGCCAGCGGACCTCGGCGCGCTCATATCCGATCATGCCAATCGGCCCAACGAGAACAGCGAGAACAGCGACAGCGGCGACCCGGGCACGACCAACAACGCCGGTCAGGTTGGCAAGGAGAACGCAGCGTGAACCTCAACGACATGCGCACGTACGCGCAGGACGACGTTGTCGACGTCGTCGTGGTCGGAACCGGCGCGGGCGGCGCGCCCCTCCTCGCGCGACTCGCGGAACGCGGCCTCCGAGTCGTCGCCCTTGAGGCCGGGCCCAACTTTGACCCTGACGACTTCACCAACGACGAAGTCGAAGCCCCCCGAATCAACTGGATGTCCGAGCGGCTCAGCGGCGGAGACGCACCGACCGCCTTCGGCCCCAACAACAGTGGCTGGGGACTCGGCGGCGGCACACTGCACTGGGGCGCCTTCACACCCCGCCCCGGCATCCGAGACCTGCACCTTCGTACCGAGTTCGGGGTCGGGGCAGACTGGCCCGTCGACCATGCCGAGCTCATTCGCTACATCGTCGACGTCGAGCGCACCATCGGCGTCTCGGGCCCGACTCCGTACCCGTGGGACCCGGAACGGCAGTACCTCGAACCGCCCGTCGATCGAAACGCCTCGGCCGACATCATGGCGATCGGCTGCGCGCGCCTCGGTATCGAAGCCACTGACGCACCGGCCGCCATCCTCAGCCGCGATCGCGACCAGGCACACCACGGTCGCCGCCTCGCCAGCCAAAATCTCGGCACCATCCACCAGGGCGAACGCTACGGCACTAAAGCGACCACCGCGAACACCTATCTCCCCTCCGCCGTTGCCGCCGGGGCGGAGATCCGGCCCGACTCCATGGTGCACGGTATCGAACGCGACGCGCTCGGCCGAATCTCGGCCGTCGTGTACCACCAGAACGGTCAGGAACGTCGGCAGCGATGCGCGACCCTCGTACTCGCCGGCGGCGGCATCGAGACGCCGCGCCTGCTGCTGAACACCGGCCTCGCTAATTCAAGCGGTCTGGTTGGACGTAACTTCCTCGCCCACGGCGCAGTGCAGGTGTGGGGCCGGTTCGACCGGCAGATTCGCGGCTACCGCGGCTACCCCTCCGCACTCATCAGCGAAGACTTCGTACGCCCCGACGGGGTCGACTTCGCGGGCGGATACCTCCTGCAAAGCCTCGGCGTGATGCCGCTTGCCTACGCAACCTCCCTCGTGCGCGGTGCCGGGCTCTGGGGCAGCGAGCTAATCGACGCGCTGGACGCGTGGCGCTACACGGCCGGCATCGGCATCAACGGCGAATGCCTCCCCGCCGAGAACAACAAACTCATATTGGCCGACGAGGTGGATGAATGGGGCATCCCACGCGCGGTCGTCACATTTACACCCGGCCCGAACGAGCAGGCGATCAACCAGCACGCGACTACAACTATGACCCGCATTCTGGAAGCGGCGGGTGCGCTCGACACGCGGGTACTCGCCCGCACCTGCCACACCCTCGGCACGTGCCGGATGAGCGCCGAACCGGGTGACGGCGTCGTCGACGCCGACGGGCGCAGCCACGATATTCCGAACCTCTGGATCTCGGACAATTCCACGTTCCCCAGCTCGCTCAGCGCGAACCCGTGCCTTGCTCAGATGGCGCTCTCGCTACGAACCGCAGACCGGATGATGCACGCACCCATCACGCCTGTCAGCTAGCAGGTTTGGAACGACCGCACCTCTGCAGCGCATGAAGCCGCCAGTTCTGCCTCAAAGGTGATCCCGTGAACCCTGGAGTGACCACTCAGCGTAGCCCCTCAGATGGGAGTGGGCTGAACAACCTGACGCTGCTGCTCCGCCCAGCGAGGCCACCGCACGGGGTCACAACCTGCATCTCAGCGAAGGTTCCCTTGACGGGACCAGCCGACACGTCACCACCTTGTGGCTTTCGGATTTACGTGGTGGGGCTGTTCCTGATTTATATGGCGGTGTCGGGTGAGAACATGCTGGAGATAGTGGCCGCCACTGGTCTTCGCGACCGTCATTCGGCGCGGTCTGGGCTGCTGCGGATCTCTACTTTCAGTGAACCCTCATTTTGAGAGGGCCCACTATCCAAGATATCCGCAGCAGCCCAGACGCGGCTTTCAGGCCCTGTTAGATCGTGGAGAATGCCGGACCTTACTGGCCTTGTCCGAGGGAGTAACCGAGTTCGTCGTCGAAGCGGTAGAGGCCTTCCGTCTTGATGAAGTCGAGCCCAGCCCGATCTAACCGGTGAAGAAGTTGAATGACATGGCTGCGATGCGTTAGCCCGGGTTGGCGGGATTGGAAGCGGGCCCGCCAGTGGTCGGTACAGAACGTTTCCGGTAGTCCGTCGGGCCAGACTTTCACTCCACGGTTGGTGATTATCTGAAGGCTCAGCCAGGTCCCGTCGGCGGCTTGGGTGAGTGCGGCCGCGAGTGCGGCAGGGTCACGGTCGCGGTGGTGTAGAAACACATCCACCCCGTCCATGGTCTTCACCTGTGCTGGCCCGATCAGCGTGGGGGCGATAGCTAGTGGTGGTTGCCCTGCTGGGTATGCCGCTGCCGGCAGCGTCGCGGGGAGCTGCCCGATCCGTTCGATGACTGCGGATGCGAAGGCTGCGGTGCTGACCGGGCGTGTGCCGGGTGATGCGACATCGGAGGTGCCGATGCCGGCTTCCAGTGTGGCCAGCCAGGCGTTGTGGACCCGCTCTGCGACCTCCGGTTGCCCGATGTGGACCAACATCATCACAGCTCCAAGCAGAAGCCCGGACGGGTTGGCGACATTCTGCCCCGCAAGGCGGGGGGCTGAGCCGTGGATGGCTTCGAACATGGCGCCGTGTTCGCCGATGTTGGCCGAGCCGGCCAACCCGACCGATCCGGCAATCTGCGCAGCTACGTCGGAGAGGATGTCGCCGTAGAGGTTTGGCATGACGATGACGTCGAAAAGCTCGGGAGTGTCAGCGAGCTTTGCCGCGCCGATATCGACGATCCAATGCTCCGACAAGAGGTCGGGGTAGTCGGCGGCGATCTCGTCGAACACCCGTCGGAACAGGCCGTCGGTGAGTTTCATGATGTTGTCTTTGGTGAAGCAGGTCACTTTTGATCGGCCGTTGGCCCGGGCGTAGTCGAAGGCATAGCGCACGATCCGCTCGCAGCCGGGGCGGGTGATCAGCTTCAAACACTGGGTAACTTCCTCGGTTTGGCGGTGCTCGATGCCACCATAGAGGTCCTCTTCGTTCTCGCGGATGATCACCACGTCCATCCCGGGATGCCGGGTCGGCACGAAGGGGGCGTAGGCAACACACGGGCGGACGTTCGCGAACAGCCCCAGAGACTTGCGGATGGTCACGTTCAACGATTTGAAACCTCCGCCCTGCGGGGTGGTGATTGGCGCTTTCAGGAAGACCTTCGTGCGGCGCAACGACTCCCAGGCGCCCGGCTCGATGCCCGCACTGTGCCCCCGGGCATACACCGCCTCCCCGATGGTGATCTCCTCGATCGCCAACCGGGCACCAGCCGCCTTCAGGATCCGAAGGGTGGCATCCATAATTTCCGGTCCGATTCCATCACCGCGGGCCACCGTCACGGGCACCACTCCCGGCATTTGTGGGCTCGCCACCGTGGAATCCGTCGAACCGCTCATGGTATCTCTCCTTCACTTCGCTGACCTCGTTGCCTGAATTATTACACGATTTGTATATCGTGTAATTAAGATCGTGTTAAAATTAACGCGTCATCATTGTCTTGAGACAGGTAGTATCCCCGTATGGCCGACTGGATGTTCTTCGCTAACTACGCCCCCGTTGGGGTTCGCATCATCACCGACCCTCGGATCCGGTTGTGCGATGTCGCATGCGAAGTCGTGGAGGCCGAGCGCGTGATGCCGCCGGTCGCGGCCGACCTCGTCGAGTCCGGTTGCCTGCAGTGCCTCCGTGGGGGATGCCACGAGCCCCATTCGCTGCGCAACGACGGGGCGTTGCGGTACCCCGAACAGTCCTATTGGTTCGGGATAACTTTCGCGGTCCTTCGCCACCCCGCCAGCACTCTGGGTGCGGCCTCGTGAGTACCGCGCTGGCTCCCGCTCCAGCCACGATGGACGGGGGCCGCCCGGTCACGGATACCTATCGTGGGCGTGTCGTTGTGTTCGGCCCCCTGAAAGGAAAGGAGCGCCAGGTCGCCCCGGCCTTTGCTGAGGTCCTCGGCGCTCGCGTGATCGCCGTGCCCGGACTGGACACGGACCAGTTCGGGACCTTCACCGGGGGTATCCCCCGTCTTTTGAACCCGCCGGGCGCGGTCCGCGCCAAAGCACGACTCGCGATAGCTTCCAGTGGTCTCTTCGCGCTGGCCGGTGAAGCCAGCTACGGTCCTTTGCCCGGGATCGGTTGGCCTAGACACTACGAAAGCCTGCTGTTTCTCGATGACACCCGCGGGCTTGAGATCGGGGAAAGTCACCGCAGTCTGGGTATTCCCGGCAGTCACATGCGCGCTACGAGCAACACCGATATAGCTGAGAAGCTGGCCCCTACTGGTTGGCCCGGACAAGCCGTGATTGTGCGCCCCGCCGCACTCTTGACCGGGCAACCCGCGGCCACGGCCATCACGAAGGGCATCACGAGTTTCGGGCGGCTCACCACGGCGATCGCCCTCGCTGCCGCCGCGTCTGCCGACGGACACGCCCTTGTTGAACCTGACTTGCGCGCCCACTACAACCCCTCACGGCAGCAGGTCCTCATTGACCTTGGCGTTACCCTGGCCCGCCGGCTTGCCATGGCTTGTCCGGCGCGTGCCGGCCCTGGATATGGGCCTACACATACCCAAACAGGGCTGCCCTGCGCAGACTGCGGTGTGCCCAGCAACCAGGTGAGCGCCGATGTTTTGAGCTGCGCCACGTGTCCTTACCCACACTCCGTGCCCCGCCCGGAGGCCAACGCCAAGCCCGTCTGGGGCCCCAATTGCACCCCCTGCCTCTTCCGCACGGTGCTCCAAAGACATGAGTTTGGGCAGCACTCCCCCATGCAGCCGCATCAGACACCGAACCCGATGGAGAGGAAATCAGCGCATGATTGATCGTCGGCCGCATAGCCGCCAAATAACAGTTGGAGCGGCGCGCGCTCCGGCGAGGGCAATGCTGCGTGCCGTCGGTTTCGAAGATGCCGACTTTGACCTCCCGCAAATCGGGATAGCAGCTGCCGGTAACGACCTCACCCCGTGTAACGTCACCTTGCATGATCTGGCTGCCAGCGTTGCGGCCGGGGTGCGCTCCGCGGGCGCCGTGCCGATGCGATTTTCGACGGTGGCGATCTCGGATGGAATCGCGATGGGACACACCGGGATGCGTGCGTCGCTACCCAGCCGGGATCTGATCGCCGATTCGGTGGAGTGTGTAATGCAGGCCGAGCAGCTTGATGCTCTGGTCACTATCGCCGGATGCGACAAGAGCCTGCCCGCAATGCTCATGGCCGCAGCACGGCTGAACGTGTCCGCTGTCTTCCTCTACGGGGGCACCAGCCAGCCGGGACGTCACCGCGGCCGCGATATTACAATTCAGGACGTCTTCGAGGCGGTCGGGGCGCACGCGGCGGGCCGGATCTCCGACACGGAACTGGACAGTCTGGAACGCGCGGCGTGCCCCGGGGCCGGGTCCTGCGCCGGGATGTACACCGCCAACACAGTCGCCGCCGAAGCGGAAGCACTCGGGATCGCCCTGCCCGGCTCAGCGACCCCACCTGCAGCAACTTCCGATCGGATTCTCTTCGCCGAGGCCAGTGGGGCCGCCGCAGTCCACCTTCTAGATCAAGGTATTCGGGCGCGCGATATCCTCACCCGGCCCGCGTTCGAGAACGCGATCACCACCGTGATGGCCCTCGGCGGATCGTCCAACGCCGTACTACACCTCCTCGCTATCGCCCACGAAGCCGGTGTGAAACTAACCCTGGAAGACTTCGACCGGATCAGCCGCCGGGTTCCACACTTGGCCGACCTGCGCCCAGGTGGACAGTTTGTCATGAGCGACTTGCACCGAGTAGGCGGCGTCCCCACCGTGCTGAACACTCTGCTAGGAGCCGGCCTTTTGCATGGCGATACCCTGACCGTCACTGGTGCCACCCTGGCAGAGAACCTCACCGCACTGGCACCCCCCGCACCGGACGGGCAGGTAGTCCATCCACTGGACTCGCCGCTTCGTACCGACGGTGGCCTGGCAATTCTGCACGGGTCCCTCGCCCCCGACGGGGCAGTAGTAAAACTCGCGGGAATCACTCGCAGCAGCTTTACCGGAACGGCCCGGGTCTTCGACGACGAACCCGAAGCCATGAACTACGTCACAACCGGCCGGCTCCGACCCGGCGACGTGATCGTGATCCGATACGAAGGCCCCCGCGGCGGGCCAGGTATGCCCGAAATGCTCGCCGTGACCGCGGCCGTCACGGGCTCCGGGCACGGCCGTGATGTCGCCCTACTCACTGACGGGCGCTTCTCAGGAGCCACCACCGGGATCAGCATCGGCCACGTCTGTCCCGAAGCCGCCCTCGGCGGCCCCATTGCACTAGTCCGCACCGGCGACCCCATCCATATCGACCTCGTCGGCCGTCGCCTGGACCTCGGCGTCGACGAAGCCGAACTCACCCGACGCCGCCACAACTGGCGGCGACCCACCACCCCCGCCGGAAACGGTTTTCTCGCTAAATACGCCCGCCTGGTCGGGCCTGCATCCCACGGAGCGCTCGTCGGTGCACAACATGACGAGCCCACAGCAGCCGGACAGCCACTATGAACACAGTTCACCCGTAAGCGCAGACTGAGCACTCTCGCCCTTCTGGATGACATTGCTCGCAGTGTCGGATCAACCCACACAAATCCAACCGCCGTGATCGCTAGCGTGTGGTCACGTCCTTTGCCAGGTAGACCGACGCGCTCAGAGTCAGTCGAGGCTGCGCCTTTCGGAGGCATTTGATCACTGCGAAGTCGGAGGCGGCGGGGTTAACTCCCGCTTACTCGAGCACACTCGCTGCCCATGCACGTGCAGCGGGTGGCGCACCTGCCGACGGTGACACTCCGCGGAATATCTTTTCCGGTCGACGACGTGGATCTTCCCTGTCCCCAAAGATCGTCGCCAACAATTCACTGTGCATGATCGCATCCCCTCGAATCCAACATTGGAAGATCTGCTGCCATCTCAGAGAACGTTTATGCGTCACGCATCCGTCTAGACATGAGCAGGCCCGGAAACGGACGGGCCCACGGCCAGAGTTGGTTCGACCAGGCTGGAGTGATGAACCTGACGAGTGATGTCGAAAGCAATGTCCGTCCGATGCTGGTATTGATCTCGGGTCCGATCGCTGCGGGGAAGAGCACTGTTGCACGGGCGCTCGCGGAACGATTGAGAACCGGTGGCGAGCAGGTAGCCCTGGTGGAGCTGGATCAAATTGCAGAGATTGCTCTGCCGACGCTTCCGGATTGGAGTGCGGCACACGGCACATTCAACTCGGTGGTCGGACAGTGGCTTGCAACCCCGGTCACTGTGGTCGTCGCGGAGGGACCGGGAAGCGAGGGAGAGGTCAGCGCCCTTGTCCCTGAGGTCCCTCCGCGAACGCCGGTAATGATCGCGGTCTTGACGAGCACGTTCGACGTCGCCTTCGCGCGCGCGAGCGCCGATCCATCTCGCGGAATCTCCCGAGAACGCGCATTCCTCTCCGACGAATTCGCGCGCTGGGCCGAGGAAATGCCCCAGATGGAGCATGACGTGCTGATCGATACGGGTGCCTTATCGGTCGAGGAAAGCGTCGACTTACTCCTTGGTGGATTTCGAAGGACGCGCAACACCGCGATGAGGCCCAGATAGCTCAAGCTCCTTCGGCGGGAACGTTGCATCGTCGCAGTCTTCCAACGTGAAATCGTCGAGGCGAATTCTTCGAACCCCTCGGTCCCGAATCGATAAACGGAGCGCAATTCGAAGAGGAGACTTCTTGCGCCAAGTCCAGCAGCCGGCTTCCTGCCCTTGTCGTCGCATAATCCCACGGATACGAGGCGTCTCGTCGCTGCGGGGCCGGCGCAACAACACGGCGCGGAAACGGGCTGGACGACGATTCGCGCAACTATGTCTCGTCAGTCTCGGGCTGATTCCAGATACACGCCGTCAGTTACGAAACGCTCGAAAACGGCTAGCTGGCTGGTGTCATTTTCAGGAGTCGCCCGCACCGTCAGAAGTCCTGTGTATCCGATTTTTCGCCGGTCATCTCAATGTAGGTTCCTGAAACGGGTCAGGCAACCAGTTCGTCGTCATACCTGTGGCTTTCACCGAAAGATGACGGTGTTTTTTTGTCTTTTGATGGCGGTGCGGTGCTGATCGAGCGGCCCGACGGGAAGTCGGCCGCGTGTCGCAAGCGGAAGGTCAACGGACAGTATTCGTCCGACAACGCTGTCGATGGGTTCGCGGATCAGAAGCGCGGGTGATCTACTCAATACAAATGACCTCCTACCAGCCCCTGTCACAGCAGCCCCCGATCACTCCCACATACATCGGCCACGTCATCGGCTCATCATTCGGTCTAGTTTTCGTACTCGTAAACAGCGCACCGTTCGCGCTTGGTCTTCGCATTGTCGCGTGCGTACTGGCCGTGGTCGTCTTCATCGTCATCATCGCTGCCTTCATCCGCACAACTCGCCTGACGCGGCGGCGCGGAAGGGCCCAAAACGAAACAGATCACGCCGTCGTCGGCTTCACCGGCCGTTACTGGATCATCATCGGCGTCGAAGTCATCATGCTGTTCGGCGGACTCGCGATCGTGCGGCAGGTCGAACCGGCGGCAGCCCTGGGCTGGATCGCCCTCGTCGTCGGGGTTCACTTCTTCCCACTCTCCCGCTTGTGGGCTCCAGGTCGCGCTCAGATAGTGGCGATCGCCATCGCCATGACAGTGCTCGGCATCGTTGGCCTGGTACTCGCCTTCACCACACACAACGCGGATACTGTCACCGTGGTATCCGGTGTCGGCTCGGGAATCGTGCTGCTAGGCACAGCACTCATCATCGCCCTCCAGACCCTGACCAAACGATCCGCCATGCTGTAAGCGGACAGCGGCACAAAGCCGGCGATTGATGGATGGCCAAGCAGGGATCCCACGATCCCCCGCGGGCAACTCCCGCGGGCACGACCACACGTGCAGAGTAAATGCTGCCGTGACAAAGAACCGAAGGCTCCGCGGCGTACTGTAGTAAAGATGACGAGAGAACGGGGACTCACATGGCGCAGCGCACCACCACACCGCAAACCGCAGTCTGGTACTTCGTAGGCGCGACGTTCGTGTTCCTCTCCCCGACGCTCATCTTCCAGTTCCAGGGAGCTGATGTTCTGTGGCTGAGGCTGCTCACACTCGGGGTGGGCTTGGTCATATTCACGAGTGGGATCGTTGTGCTGGCCCGAGAGCAGCGGCAGCGCCGCGACTCCCGAGAGGCTGACACCCCGGAGCAGTCTGAACAGGCCACCTCGGAATAAGCACACGGGAGGCGTGTCCCGACGGATCAACAGAGCAGCCCCCTACCGACGGTCAAGACCACGCCGCTGGCGTTCTGGCGGCATATCAGCTATCTGGGTGCCGGATCGGGCGCCCGCCAGGGAACCTTACTGACGGGCATGACCCGAGATTCCTTATGACATGATCTGTTCGTGGTCGATGCAGTGTTCATCAACGGGACGGTCGGAGTCGGCAAGACATCCGCTGGCGAAGCGCTGAGCGCGCTCGAGGCCGATGCCGGTCACCCTCACGCATTCATCGACGTGGACACCGTACGACGCCTGTGGCCGAGTCCGATCGACGATCGTTTTCAGCACGAACTGGAACTAGAGAACATCCGAGATCTGGCGACCAACTATCGCAAAGCCGGCGCCCATCAACTCATCCTCGCGGGCGTCATTGAAGATCGCCGCGAGATTGCCCGCTACGTCACGGCCCTCGGCGTGAAGCGAATGTTCATTTGCCGTCTCACTGCTGACGCATCGGTAATAGATGCGCGTCTGGCCATGCGTCACGTCAACGACCCGTCCGGCTTGGTTTGGCACCGTGACCGCAATCGGGAACTTGCGGTGATTCTAGAGCGCGCCGCTCTCGACAACCTGGTGATCGACACGACGGTTCTCACACCAACGCAGACCGCGATGGCCATCAAGGTCGCCGCTGACTGGTAGTCGAAAGACATACCTACCTGGAGCTTGAATGACTCTCTGACGCAGGCAAGCCGGACGGTCTGCGGGCGCTATTTCAGAGCGTCGCGAACGTGTGGTTGAGTTCGGAATTCGCTCTTGATCGGGCGTCCGCAGGGGAACGGTTAGCGGATACTTCAGCGATCATCGTCCTGGGAAGGCGGCGAGTTCCGTCCGCCAGGTCGCGGCGGCACTGGCAGCATCCGTGAGAGTGGTCTCTATTTCGATCCAGAAGGTGTGCTCTGTGATGTGATCGGCTTCCGGGTCACGTCGATCTGGAGGCAATGCTTCCAGTGAGAGGTGAACTCTAACGACGACTGTATCTTCGCCGTAGCTTTGGACGCTAAAGCCAAGGTTCGGCTCAGTGAACGCAAGGGACGGGGCAATGCCACCGTTCTCACCCACTTCCATGAGCGCCTCAAGCCGAGTCGCAACCCGTTCAAACCAACCGGCGATCTCCATCGCTTGGTCGACAACCAAAGCGGGATATCGACAGGCCCACCGCTCATTCTCCGCAGAGACAACCGAACCGGCCATGATGAGCCAATTGTCATCCCAGTCATCCCCAGTCACCGATTCAAACTCGTCGTGCACGGGATGAAGAACGATCTGCGCTGGTCCTGAAAGGTCCTTGAGTTCCATTCCAAGATCATCCCACCGCGCTCGGTGCCCGTTCGCCTGATCCGCTCCTCATGTTGCGCGCATCGGTCAATGAAAAAACAGCGCCGAGCAAGAATCAACTGTGAACCTCTACCGCGACGATTTGTGTAAACGGGTCGCCACGCCACCGACGGGAAGAACAATCAAGCCTCCCGCGCAGAGGAGAGCGATCCATTCACCGGTGGCCACGCTCACCCACAGCCCGAATGCGAGAATCGCGAGGCTACAGACGATCCCGATAATCCACATCCGACGTCGCACTGAGGTGATGTGCGCGGTGGACATGCCCTCACATTACTGGACACCCACCGGAGGTGAAACCCTCCTCAGAGAGTCACGGACTTGGAGCTGACGGGCAGGTCGTCATCATCCTCCTCGGCCGGCACGGGCCCGTCGAGGTTGCGCGGTACCACCGGGCCGGGCCCGAAAGGGGAACGGTCTGGAACTCCTGAAGGTAGCAGTTCAAGAGCACGGCTCAATTGCTGCTCAGGCTCGGCCAGCCCCGACGTGCGGCACCGAGCCAACGCGGGGAAGTGCTCAACGAGCATTGCCGCTTCCGGCAGACCCTGCCAGTAGTGCTCTTCGAGGTCTGATCCATACGGTGCCTGAGTGGCCCATCCCGAGACGAGGCCGAGGACGGCCTGAATGGTCGTCGCCGCCAGACCGGGCGCTAAATCGTGACTGAGCAACAGCCCAACGAGACGTTCGACCCGCTCGGTACTCGCCGGGGTGTGAGGCCCCTCCGCAAACACCCGCACCGAACCGGGGCGAGCGACCAAGACTCGATGAGGGGCCAAGGCAAGGTTTTCAACTTGTACCCGCCACGGTCTGGCTGTCTCGAGAGGAGGGAGTTGGGAAAGTAAACCATCTACGAGATCACCTAACAGCTCGTCCGTGCTCCGAAAGTGTCGATAGATTGCCGTGGGATCAGCGCCGAGTCGTCAGGCCAGAGCGCGCGTGCTGAGACCGCGAGATCCCTCCTCGTGGAGGCCCCCTACGTGTCACGGTCGAGTGAGCGCCGCTTGCCGATTTACATCTCGCGTGAGAGACGCGGGCGGCAACCGTCGCTGTTCCGCCTCAACTGTCACCTGTATCATCTTGTCAATCGCGCCGTCGCGACCATAGTCTGCGGTGTAGTCATCAGTGATGACTAGTTCAAAAGTGAGGGAAATAAACGTGGAATCGAACTTGAAGGCTGACGTGGTGGTCGTCGGGGCTGGACTGGCAGGGCTCACGGCCGCGCACGACTTGACGCGGCTGGGCCTGGCCGTAGTTGTGCTCGAAGCGAGCGACCGCGTGGGCGGCAGAGTCCGTGACGTCGTGTTGTCCAGTGGTGGATCGGTAGAACTCGGAGCGCAATGGGTTGGACCTGAACATAACTCGGTTCGGTTGCTTGCAAATGAACTCGGCATCGATCTGGTGTCGGTCCCCACTGCGGGGACACACATTCTCGTCAGAGACGGCTCTGCCACACCGTTCACTGGCCGGATCCCGGAGGCGATGGCGACGCGAACGGCCCTCCTGGATGCCATCGCGACTCTGGACCGACTCGCCGCCACCGTCCAAGAGGACCCCGAGGCCCTTGCGGTATTGGACTCGCAGACAGCACAATCGTGGCTGTCCGCAAACGTCGAGGACGGAGTGGCACGCGCGCTCGCGTACGTCGTGCGGACCGAGCTGTGCGCTGAACCTTCTCAGGTCAGCGCCACCGGGCTGCTTGATCTGTATTCCGACCTTGCAAGTGACACGCTCCTACGAGACAGCGAAAGCGATCGGGTAGTGGGCGGTCCTGAGAGCATCGCGCATGCACTGGCGGGCGCATTAGCCGAACCCGTCCGGCTGGAGCATTTGGTCGTCCGCATAGAGAACCGACCTGGTGATACCTCACGTCAAGATGCCGTGCGTGTCCACGTCACCGGGGTCTCCCACTCGCAGTCCGGTGACAGCTGCAGCGATTTCTACATCGAAGCAGCAGCGGCGGTGCTCGCCGTCCCGTCCGTGGCCATCCCGCGCATACGATGGGCTCCGGCGCTGCCCGGATGGCTGGATCAGGGGCTGCAGCGACGGCCGATGGGCGCAGTGATCAAAGCGGCGTTAGAGTACTCGGAGCCCTTTTGGCGAAGGTATGGCCGTTCGGGATCCGCCATTTTCGTCGGAGATGAAGTTGCCTCGATCGTCGACAGTACGCCTGACGGCGGCCGGGGGGGCGTACTCAACGCCTTTATCGTCGGCGACGCTGTCCACCGTGTTTCGATGTTGCCGGTCTCAGAACGTCACCGCATTTTCGTCGCGGCCGCCGTTTCGGCTCTTGGTAACGAGGCTGCAACGCCCCTCGCGATCCACGAAGCGCGCTGGGCGGACGAGCCGAACGTCCGTGGGGGGTACGGGCCTTACTCCCCACCGGGGCTCGGCGAGGCCGAGATTCCCGTTTCAGTTCCGGGACACCGGGTTTTCCTCGCAGGCTCGGATATCGCGACTGTCAACGACGGGTATATGGACGGCGCCATCCACAGTGGTCACGCCGCCGCCAAGCAGGTCACGGCCCTATTCGAGTCCTGACAAAGACCTGACGAAGACCTGTCTGGCGCACGGACGTCCACGCTCCGCGCAAGCAGCTCACCCGGCCCACTCCCCTGTGGATACTGACGGCGCAGCAGATCGTGGCCACATCAATCCCGGATGACCCGTCCGTCAGGTGGTCCCGCGAAGGTGCCTGATCCGGCCGCGCCTGGTTGCGTCGACGCATCAAGAGGCCAGAATTCACCTCCGCCGCATGACCGCTGCGCTGCCTTTAGGAATGTTGCAGGTCGACCTTGCCGTCATGAACCACGATCTGCTCCCCTGGGCAAATTGGTCCGGCGACCACAACCTTTTGACCAGAATTGAACGTCACGATGACGTCTCCTTTACTGCAGCCGGAACCGAGGATGCTTGCCCCACCCCAGGCTGAGACCGTGACCTCCTCGTTTCCAGTAGAGATGGTCACATCGGCAGGGCTTTCGTTGCTGAAAGTGAGGTCGTCAGGACCGCTGCACGCGGTCAAAGCGACGCTCAGGGCCACAACAAAGAGTCCGCTTCTCAGGAGCCTGTTCGACTGTCTCATCGCGCCCTCCGCCATCGTTGTCCAAACAGCTAGTGAGCAGGACTATATCGGCCCCGATTCCGGGGCGGGCCTGTCGGATTCCTCGGTAGGAGTTCCGGCCGAGCGACAATCGCGACCCGAAGGGCCATGAGCAGGCTTCACGAGTCCGCAAACCCATGAGTTTGGACGCAGATCAGTTGCGAAACAGTAAAGGCGAGAGCTCGATGTCAGCGCAGCCATTGCCGTCCCGCAGGGGAACCCGCACCGCGCTTGTTCTGTGGTCGGTCTTCCTCGCCCGCTTCGGGTATGGAGAGCGTGGCAGTGGTTGAATATTTTTAGGCGTCGATCGCGAGCGACGTTGACAACCAATGCCATACAACGAGGCGGGCGGCGCTGAGGGCGGTCGTTGGCTCCATCCGGATAGCCCGGCGTGGGACCTGTGGTCGGCGGATCACGCCCCCAATCTCTCGGTCTTCTTCAGTGGCGAGGACGCGACTGTCTTTGCCCTTGGGCAGGAGCTGGCGCACCTCGTCGACGCCATCGGCGGCGATGCGCACCGGTACGGCTTCGACCTTGGCTAGACCGAATGGCCCCCCAGACGACCCTCGCTGGGCAGGGTGGGGCCGACACACCGCCGAATGGGTCACCTGGCACGGCGGCGAGGCCAACGTCTCCATCAACGTCCATCCGGCTCAGCAGCCGGACCGCGTCCGGATGCCTGCCAACCTGCAGTTCGCGATCGAGCGAATCGACACCCCCTCCGAAGGTCTTGCCGCTGACGACATAGGCGGACGGCACGGATACCCGCACCGGTCGCCGTCGTCATCGAATGCACACCATCGTCGGCACATTCACGATCGGCTGACAGCTCCCCGGACAGTACTCCCCCAGCGCCCCGAACTCGTTGACACGGCCATTTCACCCGTGACGCATCCTTCCGCTCGTCTACGACGAGTGTCACCACGCCGCTCATCAGCACCAGGCACCGCAAACCTGCACAAACGCATTGGCCACCAGGGAAAAGCGAGCAGCTCCGATGACGATCATCAACACAGCGACCAGCCGACCCCAGTCACGAGAGCCCCCAGCTGGTTCTGAGGATCGAGAATACTGGCCGGGCCTGAGCGTTCGTTGTCCGCCTACGCCGTGAGATACGACGAAGAATGGCTGCCTTTTCGCATGCTATTCGGCGTCGCCAGCTCAGACCGCGTTCTCTGCATCCCATGCGATATAGCGCACAGATGTTATGTGCCCACCGATCAGCGGTTTTGTGCGTCGGCGGGCTTATCGGTCTGGGAACTTGCCGTGGTAGTCCTGCCAGGTCCCGGCGAGTACTTCCATCGCCGAGCGCTGATGCTGGGGTGACGCGGCATCCTTTCCGCGAAGTTCATGACGATGTAGTTCACGACGACGCCATCATCCAGCGAAGAGCCATACTTGGCAGCGCGATCGCGGCTCTCAAATCGGACATATGTTGCTTCATCCGTGTCGTACGCCTCCACGCAGTCAAGATCCTCAACGCAGGCGGTGCTGGTGATCTCGACGGAGTCCGATCTGGTCTTGGGAGCATCGTGTTCTGCATCCATAACCTGTGGCTTTCGGATGTAAATGGCGGGGTTCTTCCTGATTTATCTGGCGGTGCTGGGGAGATTTTTTCAGTCACGCGCACGCGGCCAAAATTGACGAATCGATGCTGCCTTGACCTTTCGATCAGTCGAAGACGCGGATGCTGCTTGGCTACGGCGATCCAAGCGACGCCCGAAACGCTCTCCATCGGGGACGATGCGATCGAGGTGCGACCCAAACCTCTTCAAACGAAGACCCCCTATAGGCTTCGACTATGACGTTCGACACGATCAGCATCACGGACCCATCACGCACGAGCTGGTCGAATCCGCACAAAACCCGTCCCCAGCAAGCACGCATCTGGGCGGTTCAAGGAACGACACCGGCGCCTGTTGTTGTGCTGTCACACGGTACGGGCGGCGCAGGAGAAGACCTGGATTGGTTGGCCGCGCCGCTGAACGACGCCGGCTACCTCGTCGCAACGATCGACCACCACGGCAACAGTTATAACGACGAATATCTTGTCGAGGGCTTTACCTTCCCCTGGGAGAGGGCACAGGACGTCAGGGTGCTCCTCGACCACCTCGTAGCAGAGCATGACGTGGACGTAAACCGTATCGGTGCGGCCGGTTTTTCTTTTGGCGGCTACACCGTCGCGGCGCTCCTCGGCGCGCGCATCGACCCCGCCATCATGGCCGCTATGTTCCAGGGACACATCCCCGCCCCCAACGTGCCGGAGTTTCCCGATTTGATCGAAGCCCTCCGAACCAAATACACGGATGCCGAGCTCGCTGCAATCGCACAGGCCGGCTCGGCCTCGATGAAAGACACGCGGGTTCGCGCCGGAGTGCTCCTGGCTCCGGGAATCGGACGGCTGCTGGCCCCGGAGTCCTTGCAACAAATCGTGGCCCCGGTTCTGCTGCGATGGGGCGACGCCGACGAGAACACGTCCCCCGGGGACAATGCTCTCGTCTATAGAGACCTCATCCCTCACGCCGTAGGTCGAACTCTCGGCCCAGACGTTGGTCACTATATCTTCCTCGGCAATCGGGACGATCCCGGTAAGGTGCGAACTCTCGTCGCTTCCGAGGTGCTCGAGTTCTTTAATTCCCACCTGTGACCAATTAGCGGCCAGTACCCCTGCTATTGAAATGACGCACTTTCGGCACGTTCGATTTCGAGCGTTTTCGCGAACAGCGGTTCGTAAGCACTTGGTACAAGCCTGCCGGCTTTAGTTCAACTTCGATACGATTGCTGACGCCGCGCGTGCGTGGCTGGCACATCTCCCCGCTTACGTAATTTCACCCGTCAGGCGAACGGCTGCCCGCAATCGCGTGAATGCGGTGCATATTCACCCGCGTCATCGCAGTGACTTCAACCGACACCACCAAATAAATCAGACAGAACCCCACCAAATAAATCCGAAAGCCACACGTCAAGAAGCCGGCTGCACGAATGTCAGAAGTCGTTTGCACTTATTCCCAGTTATCATCTCAATAAGGGTTCCCTTATTGGGAACCGCAGCCGACCCTCTTCATTTAACTTTTCGATTCCGACGTCAGCTGGTCATGCGAAACTCTGGGAGCGACACAGGTTTGACTGAGCCACCCGGCCAGAAAGTTGCACCCCGGCGTTTCGTGTAGAAGCACCCGCTCATGGGCGCTGACTCCTCAGGGGCTCCTCGCCCTCATCTGTTAGTTTGAGTTCGTGGATCGCAACACGTTGCTACCGGACATTTTGCAGCATCGAGTGGACAAGTTTGTGCGTGCACATCGCACGATCGCGCCAGACGCATTGATGGACGTAATTGTCATCGGATCGGCGATCGTAAGCGACTGGTGGCCGGGGGTAAGCGACATCGATCTGGTGCTGCTCCTCGGCCGTTCACTCACGGAGCTGGAACTGAGCGCGGTGGGTAAGCTGCACGCTGATTCCGCAGGTGATGGCCCGATCGACGGCATCTACCTGACCGAGGAGCAACTCTTAAACGGTCCCGCATCAATCAGTTCGGCGACACAAGTCGTCGAAGGAAAGCTGTTGCAGGGCGAATCAGGGGCTCAACTGACGTGGGTGACCTGGCGCGAGATAGAACACGGAGTCGAGGGAAGCGCTACCGCCAATGGCATCTCCGAATGGCGGCCATCACGCCGCCGCTTCGCCGGGGCTGACGACGGCGTGCGGTCGTTCTCGCGGGCAAACCTTCGCGAATACTGGGCTCGTCTCGGTGCTGATTCCCACCAGCGGCTCGCCGATCGTGAGGAGGATGCTGTCGTGGAAGCCACCGCGGTGCGATGGATGGCGCTCGGGCCGGCTCGACTGGTTGCGACGATCGAGACGGGGAAGATCATCTCCAAAAGTGCCGCAGCCGCATACGCGGCAGAGCGCTGGCCAGAACATGCTGAGCTGCTCCACCGGGCAGCGGCATCGAGGTCCGGATCCTCTCTTGGCTTCACAACCGGAGATGCCCGCGAAGCCATTAGTCTGCTCGAAAAGTGCGTCGATCACTCTTGGGGCGCCTGACCGAGACTCGGTCAGCTTCCCAAAGCCCGTAGGTTCTTCACGCCCAGGGCGGCAGCCATAGCCTTAACCGAACGAGCCTGCCGAAGTGGTAGTCGTCGCCACGACCGAGTCGGTCCGAGGGGTCGGGCATCTCAGTAAGGGTTCCTTTGCGGAGACGTACTCCGATCACTTCCACGCGTGAATGGCGACGATGAATGGCTGTAAGAACTGTCTCTAACCGGTGCCTCCAGACCCAAGTCCAGCGCGTCCGGCCAGAGGCACCGTTTCACAGGTAGTCCTTGTTTCTGATCATCGTTTTCGGGTGGTCACGTAGAGGCGATGCGCCGTGATCACGATCGCTAACCAGGTCAGCCCGAGGGTGAAGGCGATGAGCACGTCGGTGAGCCAGTGGTGCCCGAGGTATACCCGGCTCGCCCCGATGCTGATCGAGAAGATGGCTGCGGTTATGAGAGTGAGCACGCGGGCGCGAACAGAACGTTGCCGCATAATCAGCACGTACGCGATGATCCCTGCGATCACCGTTGCGTTCAGTGTGTGACCGCTCGGGAACGATGCGGAGTATTCAAACGGTGGCACGGCATCACTGAGCGGTGGTCGGGCGCGACCGATGATTTGTTTGCCAGCAATGGTCATCAGGAGCGATCCGACGGAAGCCGCGACGATAAGGATCGTCGGTGTCCAGGAGCGTTGTTTGAGCGAAAGAACGATGAGGGCAATCACGGTAAGGATCGGCATGACGATCCCGCCGGCAGTATTCGTATATGCGGTGGCAAATACGTCCAAGGCGGGCGAGCGGATGCTCTTTACAGCAGCAAGTGCGGGGTGATCCAGGGCGGCCACCCCGTCCCCTTCCGTCACGGCGTCATAGACGGTCGCGGAGAGCACCGTGAGACCCACGACGAGGAGAGCTCCCACGGCGAGGATGAGAATAAGGGTGGCTCGGGAACCTAGCCGGTCGCTGATCCATTGCACACAGCTGGCGATGTACCGTCCCCAAGCAGTCTTCCCGCGCGGACCCGGTTCATCGGCCGGGGGCAAAACAGACGGATCTTGATGGTTTCCCATGTGCGTTCCCTTCTCATTGAGCTAGGTGCGGTTGGTGCATTGAACTGGCGGCTAGTTTTCGAGCTGAGTTTGACGAGATTGAGTGCCAGCACGGGCTTGGTAGATGATGACTTATGTGGCCGAGACGACCCCGAGTATGAGCAGGACCATGATGAGGCTGCCGAGGGCGATGCGGTAGCCGATGAAGACGGTGATGGGGTGTTTGGCCACGATGCGCAGTAGCCAGGCGATGGATGCGTAGGCGACGATGAAGCTAACAACGGTCGCGACGAGTGTTGGTGCCCAGCCCACGCTGTATGAGACGGCTCCGGCCTGGGTGATTCCTTCATACGCGCCCGCAGCGACGAGCGCGGGGATCGAGAGGAAGAATGAGATCCGTGTCGCGGCGACACGGTTCAACCCTTGCCAGAGACCGGCGCTGATCGTGGCACCGGAGCGAGAGACGCCGGGTATCAGGGCGACGCATTGGACGACGCCGATGACGATGGCGTCTCGGAGTCGCAGTTGTTGTTCGTCTCGTCTCAACGTGGCGGCGCGTTCGCTGATGTACATGACAGCACTCCACGCGATGAGCGCGATGGCGACGACCCAGAGGTTGCGGAGCCCACCGGAGATGACGTCCTTGGCGAGGAATCCGACGATGCCGATGGGGATGGAGCCGAAGATGACATACCAAGCCAGGCGGTAGTCCTGATCGCGTGCTTGACGGTTCCCCAGCCCATGGAACCATGCCACTGCCAGGCGGCGGATGTCCCGTTGGAAGTAAACGAGGACGGCGGCGATGGCGCCGAGCTGGATGATCGCGGTGAACGCGGTGACCCCTGCGTCGTCGATGCGGAGTCCGAGGAGCTTTTCGATGAAGGTGAGGTGCCCCGTGCTGGAGACCGGAAGGAACTCGGTAATACCCTCAACAATCCCGAGAATCAATGCTTGGAGGAAGGTCATGGTCGCCTATTCAATCGAGAGATGGGTGGAGGTATGGTGCAGGGAACACGGATTCTGTTCGTGTCACCACGGAAGGCTACCGAGCCAGAGCCCTGCGCCAGCTGCCAGCAGGGCGCCGAGGAACATGCCGAGCCCGTTAGTGAGGGCTGCGGCGTAACGTCCCTGTTGCGCGAGACGCACCGTTTCAAAGCTCGCCGTGCTGAAGGTGGTGTAACCGCCGAGGAAACCCGTCCCCAGGATCAGACGCCACTCGAGGGGCATCGCATGAGCCAGTGCCAGACCGGTGACGAGTCCAAGCAGGAGCGAGCCGGTCACGTTGATGACGGTGGTGCCGAGCGGGTACGAGGTTGTGACCCGGCTGCGGAGGAATCCGTCAAAGACGAGTCTGGTCACCGCACCGATGCCGCCGGCAACGGACAGGGCGACGATCACGACTGGACTCATCTGCGCGCTCCCCGGTTGCGGAGGTTGAACGTGGCTCGGGTGGGTCGCCAGCCGTGACTGGAGGCACCCGCGAGGATGCCGGCGGTTGACGCGATTGCCCCGATCGCGAGAGTGGCGGCCGCGTAGAGGATGCTGTGCCAGATCTGGTCGCTGGCGAGCAGACCGTCGGTGTCCACCGCTAACGAACTGTAGGTGGTGAACCCGCCCAGCAGTCCCGTGCCAATGAGCAGGCGCAGGGTGCGGCGCATCCCCTGATCAGGACCGCGGCGCGCAAGGATTTCCAGCAGAACGCCGAGCGCGAAGGCACCGATGACGTTGATCATGATTGTTCCGAGCGGAATCCCGCGCCACACGGGGAGAACCTCGGTCAGCAGATACCGGGCGGCGGTGCCGACACTGCCACCGATCAGGACAAGGCCCAGGTATCGCCACCGCAGATGCACCGGCCGCGGCGCCCCGGTGGAAGTTTCAGCGACCTCGAGATCGCTGTCGACGGGAAGCCCGCGGCCGTCGACTGAACATGTGTGCCCACTCGTCGTATCCGTCACTGCCCGTTCAGCCTTTCGGCGGCAGGCGACCAGCGAGGGTGCAGGTATGCGGGCATAGGTGTCCTATCCTTCGGTCGAAGAGATAGGAACCATCAGCGTGCGGTGCGGTTCGAACGTTGAAAACGCTCCGGCGGGATCCATCACCGTCCGCCCAATATACCCCAGATCATTCCCAGGGCAGTTTGCCGTCACCAGTCACTGGTGCGAGAGGAACAACAACGATGGGGCGATGTTGCCGGTGCGCCAGATGCACCGCAACTGAACCGTTGAAGAAATCACGCACCCCGCGTCGAATCCCAGGATGATGTGTGCCGACGACGATCAACCGGGCATTCACCATGTCCGCCAGGTGACTCAGCGCACGCGCTGGGTCACCAGCCAAAGCACGCAATGTGTAGGTCACGTTCACCCGGGCGAGTACAGCCGTAACATGTTCGGCGAGTTTCGGGTCGAACTCTCCTTCCCCCAACTCGGGCAAGTCCGGGTCGAAAGGCACCGACACGATGGTGCCGTCAGGATGCTCCTGGACCGGGTAACGCCCCAGATCCACGTGGGCACACACCAGCTCGCATCTGAGGTCCGTGGCGAGAGCGCACGCCTGCAAAATAACAGCGTCTGGTTGGCCGAGTTCGACCGCGACAACGATGACCGAAGCAGGTACTTGTGATCCGGTGTCGCTCATCCAGTGGCCTCCAGCCTGTTCTGGCAGCCGGTGAGAGCCACCACCACAACGCTCTTCAGCGTTAGCTCCAGTGTCTCAAATGCGAGCCCCGACTGTAAGTGCGAAACTACGCCCTAGCGACCACGTCCGGGAGACACAGCAGCACGGTCCGTCTTGGGTGGATGCTGGTCGTCTCGGAACTACTCCATGCGAAGCAGACGGGCACCACGAGCGCATCGCCTTCAAACGACGGGCCCAATAAAAAGGAGACCTCCGACAGGCGCATAATCAACTCAGGTTCGCGAACGAGCGCGACCAAATAGTGAATGAAAGGCCCTGTGACAACTGTCACTCGGTTGAAGATCAGTGCGTGGCGATTCGTGCTCACGTTTGGCACGGTCAGCCTACTTGCCGATTTCGTTTACGAGGGCGCCCGTTCCATCACCGGCCCCCTGCTCGCCGAACTGGGCGCCACCGCGCTGGTCGTCGGCATTGTCACCGGCATCGGCGAGGCGGCAGCGCTGCTGCTGCGCCTGGTCTCCGGGCCTCTGGCCGATCGAACCAAAAGGTTCTGGGCGTGGACCCTCGCCGGCTACGCGCTCACCGTCATCAGCGTCCCCACTCTCGGGTTCTCCGGCGTCTTGTGGGTCGCGTGCACCCTCGTGATCCTGGAACGCATCGGAAAAGCCGTCCGTTCGCCAGCCAACGACGCGCTGCTCTCCTTCGCTACCGCATCCACCGGTCGCGGGCGCGGGTTCGCAGTCCACGAAGCCCTGGACCAGATGGGAGCGATCATCGGGCCCCTCGTCGTCGCCGGAATGCTCGCCCTCACCGGCAACGACTACGGCCCCTCGCTTGCAGTGCTGGCCCTCCCCGGGGTGACAGCACTCGGACTCCTGGTCTGGCTCCGCTCACAAGCACGCCATCCCCTGGACTACGAAAATGCCCCCACCACGGTCAACACGGCCATAGGACTTCCACGCGCGAGCACGACGCCCGCTGTGCGCCTGCCTCGCACGTTCTGGTTGTACTCCGTATTCACCGGCATTACGATGCTGGGATTTGCAACCTTCGGCGTCTTGTCCTTCCATATCGTTGAACGCGGAATCCTTCCCCCCGCCCTCGTGCCCGTGCTCTACGCCGGAGTCATGCTCATCGACGCCATCGCAGCCCTGACAACCGGATGGGCCTACGACCGATTCGGGCCAGGTTTCCTACTCTTTCTGCCCGTAATTGCAGCGCTCGTGCCGATCCTGTCCTTCACCGACGCCCTCTGGCCCGTCATTATCGGATCGCTACTGTGGGGCGCAGCACTCGGTGTGCAGGAATCCACCCTCCGCGCCACCATCGCCGACCTCGTCCCCTCCAACCGGCGAAGCACCGCCTACGGAATCTTCGCCGCCGTCCTCGGCGTCGCCACAGCCGGCGGCGGCGCACTCACCGGCGCGCTCTACGGAATCTCAATCCCCACCCTCATCGGAGTGACCATCGCATTGCAGGCACTGGCCATCATCATGTTCATCACCTCGCGCCTGTCCCGCTCCCATGACCACTCAACCATCGAACACGCAGGAGAATAGATCATGACGCAATGGTGGCAGGTGCTCCTCAGCATCATCGGCGGCCTCGTACTCCTTGGCTGAGCCTGGTGCTCATCCTCTGGCGTGAACAACGCCGGCAGCCCGACAGTGCAACGCTATGCGATCTGCTCCGCCTCGCCCCCGACGTCGCGCGCCTTCTGAAAAGACTGGCAACAGACAAGACCGTGCCGGCAGACGTGCGAATCTGGTTGGCTGTCCTCTTGGTGTACCTGATCTCACCGATCGACCTGATACCGGATTTCATTCCGGTGCTCGGCTACGCCGACGACGCACTCGTCGTGGTGATCGCACTCCGCTTCGCCACCCGACGAGCCGGCAGCGCCGCTATTGAACAACACTGGCCGGGAACACCAGAAGGATTGAGCGCAGTCTTACGTTTAGCCGGATTACACTCCTCCAACTACGTCAGTCTTCACTGTATGGTCAGTACATGCTGACTCTCGTCTCACGCCTTGACGTCATGAACCGACTCGGACGGGCGATGGCCGATCCGACACGATCTCGGATCCTGCTCAGCCTCCTCAACCAACCGGGGTACCCCGCTCGGCTGGCGCATGAACTTGAGTTGACCCGATCGAATGTCTCCAACCACCTGTCGTGCTTGCGCGGCTGTGGCATTGTCGTTGCGATCCCTGAAGGGCGCCAGACACGGTACGAGATCTCCGACCCACATCTGACCCGTGCGCTCGGATCGTTGGTCGACGTTGTGCTCGCTATTGACGATGGCGAGGAGTGCGCCGACCACAACTGCGACGTACCCGTGTGCTGCGGGACGGCCGCATGAGCACCACAACCGGTGCAACCGTGCGCATCCTCGGTCCAATCCGCACGCGCGTTCTTCAACGCCGTATCCGGTGGATTGTTGCTCTCACGATCACCTACAACGTGATTGAAGCCGTCATCGCGATAACCGCTGGCACGGTCGCCAGCTCGGCAGCTCTTGTCGGCTTCGGACTCGACTCCATCGTGGAGGTGCTCTCCGCCACAGCGATCGCCTGGCAGTTCTCCGCGCCCGACCCGGAAAAACGCGAACGGGTCGCGCTGCGCGTGATCGCGTTCTCCTTCTTCGGCCTCGCCGCCTACGTCACCATCGACGCCGCACTTTCACTATTGGGCCTGCGCGAAGCCGAGCATAGCCCGGTCGGGATCGTCCTGGCCGCGACAAGCCTCCTCATCATGCCGTTCCTGAGCTGGTTCGAGCGACGCACCGGCACACAACTCGGCTCCGCCTCGGCGGTAGCCGACTCCAAACAGACCCTGCTGTGCACTTACCTGTCCGCGGCCCTGCTCATCGGCCTGCTGCTAAACACCCTGCTCGGCTGGGCCTGGGCCGACTCTCTTGCCGCACTCGTGATCGCCGGCTTCGCCATCAAAGAGGGTATCGAGGCGTGGAAGGGCGACACCTGCGCTGTCCCCGTCGCATCCCTCACCGGCGAGCAGGTATCCGAGCACAACGTCTGCTGCTGACTCGGCCAAACCATGACGCCCCGGCCCGCGCGGCCGACCGGAAACACCGTATACGAGACAGTCCTGATAAAACGTATTCATTTCCAGCCATGCACCCGGGTATATCTGGGTGCATAGCCCGTTCACAGTGTCACATTCAGAAGGCGACTGCGCCGCTCACCAGCACTGACATTTCATGCGGAGCTTCATCTCAGTAAAGGTTCCTTTGACGAGACCAGCAACCCACACGTCACCACCTGCCTCTGAGATTCACGCGCCAGCAGTGCGTCATTTTCAGCACTTACCTGCACAGCCCTGAAAACATGCGGGCAATCGTGCAAACGAGCACCGAAAATGACATCGGCTGTTCGGAATTTGATGCTCCTATTGTTGTCAAGCGCTGACTTTCGGTTGTTCATTGAGCCATGTGCGGTAGCGCTCGGAAAGGGCTCGATCTTGGGTGG
>NZ_JADOUX010000020.1:0-54506 GCF_015751745.1 Cryobacterium sp. CAN_C2 | reverse complement strand
ATCTCATCAGCTGCAGCCGGCTAGAAACCGACCAACAACCACGAGGTTTTTGGCATTTGACATTGTGCACGCTGTTGAGTTCTCAAGGATCGGACACACCCAGCCGCCGGCCATGAAGACCATTGCACTGGAGTACTTCTCTTATATTTTGTCGCCCAGCACGAAACCGCGTAGTTAGAAAGCTGCTACGCCGAATTCATGTGAACTTCATCAAGCCACTGTAACGCGAAATGATCCGGGTTATTGTGACTTGGGATTGGTCCCGCGTGAGGCCGGAAGCACTTGGCTTATTCCGAACCTGTGGGGTGACTTAGATGACATTACGGTGAATCCTGATACCCCGCAACTCCCTGTTGCATCCCGGGCGTGTCGAGAGAGGACATCCACTCGAAACCGATCGGAAACGCCATTCCGGCGGCCATCTGGGGGTCGGGCCCACCTTATCTACATGGGCCCACGATAGAGCAGGAACCCACCCACCGGGCCCGGGCCCGGGCCCGGGCCCGGAAAGTAAATTAGGCGGGGGTCTCGGCGACGAAGAGTTCGCTCACGGAGTTGTAGTACTGGTCGGTTCTGCCCTTGTGCGTCATTCCGATGCGCAGGCAGACCCGCTGCGATGGGCGGTTACTCGAAGTGGTGACGGCCACGACCCGGTCGAGTCCGGTCTTCCAGCCTTCGGCCAAAACAGCGGATGCCGCTTCGGTCGCGTAGCCGTGGTGCCAGGCGCTTGGGTGAAAGTGCCAGCCGATCTCGGTGTCCCCCGACGGCTCCAGCGGCGCCACCGGGCTCGACGCCGGAATGGACTTGAGCAGCAGATTGCCAAAGATCTCGCCCGTGTCGACATCGGTAACCGCCCGGATGGCATGAATGGGGTGCTCCATTCCCTGCCAGCGTTTGATCACGGCGATCGCCTCGGCGCGGTCGATCATGACCCGGGGGTGTAATCCGATGTGTTGTTGCACCGCCCACAAGGAGTACAGCCCGAAAACAAAGTCGGTGTCGTCGAGGGTCCAGGGTCGCAGCAGCAGGCGTTCGGTTCGAAGAGTTTCCACGACGACATCTTGCCACCCGCACCTGCCGACCCCCTGCACCAGAGCCGCCAGGCCGCCACGCCTGCCGGAGCGCGACGCCGCCATACCCCGCGACCGCCCGGCAGAACACCGGCCCGAGCAGTTACTCGACGAAGATACCCGCGAGCGTCTTCTTGCCGCGACGCAGCACGGCAACTCCCCCGGGCAGCACCGATCCTTCGATGGTCAGGTCGACACTCGTGACCTTTTCGTTGTTCAGGTAGACCCCTCCCTGTTGCACCGCACGACGGGCGTCACCGAGGCTCTTTGACAGTTCGGTGTCGACGAGCAGCTGCAGCACGGTCGCGTGCGGCGCTGTCGTGGTGTGCGGAAGTTCGCGCAGTGCGGCTTCGAGGGTGTCGGGGTCGAGTTCGGCGAGGTCGCCCTGGCCGAAGAGGGCCTCGGCGGCGCGGATGGCAGCATCCGTTGCCGAGTGGCCGTGCACGAGGCTGGTCACCTCGAGGGCGAGTCGCCGCTGCGCTTCGCGGCGGAACGGTTCGTTTTCGACCAGCTCGGCGAACCGCTCGATCTCACCGCGCGAGAGAAACGTGAAGACCTTGAGCCGAAAGACCACGTCGGCATCGTCGGTGTTGAGCCAGAACTGGTAAAAGGCATACGGGCTTGTGAGGTTCGGATCGAGCCACACCGCATTGCCCTCGCTTTTGCCGAACTTGGTCCCGTCGCTGTTGGTGATGAGTGGGGTGCCGATGGCGTGCACGGTGCCACCGTCGGCGCGACGGATAAGGTCGATCCCGCTCGTGAGGTTGCCCCACTGATCGCTGCCGCCGGTTTGCAGAACACAGCCGTAGCTGCGGAACAGCTCAAGGTAGTCGAGGCCTTGCAGAATTTGGTAGCTGAACTCGGTGTAGCTGATGCCGGCATCGGAATTCAGGCGCGCGCTGACGGCATCCTTCTTGAGCATGGTGCCCACGCGGTAGTACTTGCCGATTTCGCGCAAGAAGTCGATGGCGGAAAGCGGTGCGGTCCAGTCGAGGTTGTTCACGAGCGTGACGGCGTTGTCCCCCTCGGAGCTGAGGAACCGCGAAACCTGCGCCTGCAGGTAGCCGACCCATTCCGTGACGGTGTCGGTGGGGGTCAGCGTGCGCTCGGCGGTCGGGCGCGGGTCGCCGATGAGTCCGGTGGAGCCGCCGACCAGTCCAAGCGGATGGTGCCCGGCCAGTTGCAGACGCCGCATCAGCAACAGCTGCACCAGATTGCCGAGGTGCAGGCTCGGCGCGGTCGGGTCGAATCCGCAGTAATAGGTGATCGGGCCACCATCAAGCAGCGCTTTGAGCTCGGTCTCGTCGGTGGAGACGTGCACGAGGCCACGCCAGTTGATCTCCTCCCACACGGAATTGAAGGACGGGTCATTGGTCTGCTGGGCAAGGATGGTGGGGTCTGACACGCGTTCAGATTACCAGCCGGGGCCGACGCGTCGAAGTGCCGGCCGCATCCGTTCCACTCGCACGATAATTCAGCCTAGAGGCTATACTGCGCTTGATTTAGCTTGAGGGCTAAATTACAATGAATGCAGGACGGAGCCTCAGACCATGTTTGTCATCACCGCTGACCAGATCGACAGCCGCAACGATCACGATCGGGCGCGCGAGATGATCGCGCAACTCGTGGCGCAGAGCCCGAACGCGTTCAGCCTGCCGCCCGACCAGACCGCCGGCGACGAGATCCAGCTGCTCGTGTCGGCCGCCGATCGCACGCTCGACGCGATACTCGCTCTGCACCGGTCCGGCCACTGGAGCGTCGGGCTCGGCGTGGGCACCGTGCGCACCCCCCTGCCGGCATCGACCCGGCAGGCCACCGGCGGCGCGTTCATCGCGGCGCGTGACGCCGTACTGCGAGCAAAGAGAACCGAGGCGCACTTTGCGCTCGAGGTCAGCCAAACGGATGCCGCCGCCCCCGGCATAGAGGCACTCCTGACCATGCTCCTGCTGCTGCGTCAACGGCGCACCCCCCACGGCTGGCAGGCCGGCGATCTGTTCGAAAGCGGACTGGCCCAGACCGATATCGCCGCGTCGCTCGGCATCACCACCGGGGCCGTGAGCCAGCGGCTGAAGGCGGCACAGTACCGGGTCGAGCAGGCGGCGCGGCCGGCGTTGGTTAGGCTGCTAGAGCAGCTCGATCATGGCCCGAACCATGGCCCGAACGAAACGGACACCACCGCATGACCTTCACCGTTCTCACGTTTCTTTACTGGGTCGCCTTGCTCCTGGTCACACTCGCCGCTCTCACCTGCGCCGCGTTAGCCTTCAAATTGCACCGCCAGTTCTACGCGATCGTCGCCATGGCCGGTCTTGCCGTTGCCCTCGTGCTCGCCGCGGTGCCCGTGGGCCCCGGCCCGAGCACCTTCGGCATCGTGCTCGGCATGCTCGCGCTGGCCCTCGCCGTGATCGGCGGCGGCCCGGTCGCGGTGCTCGCCCTCGATCTCGCCACCAATAGCTCAGTGCCACCCGGCCAGCACGGCGGCATCATGGTGCTCAACGCTGGCAAACCGGCCCCGACCATGGCCGGGGTCAGCGACCCAGAGACCCACGAGGTTCTGCGCGGCGGGGTGACCATCGGGATCCTGGAACGTCTCGCCGTGGCCGGCGCGATTCTGGCCGGTTTTCCGGAGGCCATCGCCGTGGTCATCGCCATCAAGGGTGTCGGCCGTTTCACCGAACTGGCCGCCGCCGAATCGCGCGAGCGGTTCATCATTGGAACCCTGGCGAGCCTCATCTGGGCGTGCGCCTGCGCCGCCCTCGTGCCGATGGCTCTGGTCTGACCCGGCGCGCGATCAGGACCCACGACCGGCGTGCCGTCGATACGGAGAGACGGATGCCTCCCCCGGCACCCAAAACCGCCACGGGTACCGGGCTCCCCCGCCGACCCCGCTCACCCCGGTACGTGGCCCGGTCGCGAAGTCTGAGCTGTGCGTCGGCAGTTCCAAGTCGAACGGTGCGCAGCTCACATCGGCGCCGTCATCGCCGAGCACGATGCCGAGGGCCTTGGTCAGCCGGGCCGGGCCGCGCGCGAGGTCGGCGTCTCTGTGCGAGGTGGGGCGGCGCCATCGGGCCTCGTCGACTCCGGCGATGATCTCGCCGGCCCGCAGCAGCACCGCCGAGGCCTCACCCTCGGGCGAGCAGACAACGTTGGCGCAGACGTGCATGCCGTAGCTGAAATAGGCGTAGAGGTGACCGGACGGGCCGAACATCGTCTCGGTGCGGGGCGTGCGCCCGCGAAAGGCGTGTGAGCCCGGGTCGATCTCGCCGAGGTAGGCCTCGACCTCGGTGATGCGCACCGCGACCGGCCCGCGGGTGAGCACCGCACCGAGCAGCAGTGGGGCGACCTCGAGTGCGGGTCGCGCCAGCAGGCCCGGCGTGAACGGCATGCTCTACCGGCTGAGCGCGGCCGTCAGGGCCCGCACGCGGTTGACGAGGTGCGCGCGCTGCTCGGCGACGCGCACCGGCGCGGTTCCGCCGGCGCCGTCGCGACTCTCGACCGATCCGCGGATGGTGAGCACCTCGCGCACGTCGGGAACGAGGTGCACCGACAGGGTCTGCAGATCTTGGTCGCTGACCTCGTGCAGGTCGAGATTGTGGGTTTCAGCGAACTTCACGAGCGAACCGGTGATTTCATGCGCATCGCGGAACGAGACGTGGCGTTTGACCAGCCACTCCGCGACGTCCGTTGCGAGAGAGAAACCCTGCGGAGCCAGCTCTGCCATGCGCTCGGTGTGGAAGGTGAGGGTGGCGACCATGCCGGTGAACGCGGGCAGCAGCACTTCAAGGGTCGTGATCGAGTCGAAGACCGGCTCTTTGTCTTCTTGCAGGTCACGGTTGTAGGCGAGCGGCAGACCCTTGAGCGTGGTGAGCAGCCCGGTGAGGTTACCGATCAGGCGACCGGATTTGCCGCGTGCGAGCTCGGCGATGTCGGGATTCTTCTTCTGCGGCATGATCGACGAACCGGTGGAATAGGCGTCGTCGAGGGTGACGAACCCGAATTCACGGGTGTTCCAGAGAATGATCTCTTCGGCCAGCCGCGACATGTCGATTCCGATTTGCGCGGTGATATAGGCGAATTCGGCGACCAGGTCGCGGCTCGCGGTTCCGTCGATGGAGTTCTCGACGACGGCGGCGAAGCCCAGGTCGGCGGCGACGAGGTGCGCGTCGAGACCGAGGGTATTGCCGGCGAGGGCGCCGGAACCGTAGGGGGATGCATCCGCTCGCCGACCCCAGTCAGCGAAACGATCGAGGTCGCGCACGAGCGGCCAGCAGTGCGCGAGCAGGTGGTGCGCGAGCAGCACCGGTTGGGCGTGCTGCAGGTGGGTGCGGCCGGGCATGATGGCCCCGGAGTGCGCTTCGGCCTGCGCGGCGAGGGCGTCGATCAGTTCGATGACGAGTGACGCAAGAATGGCGGCGTGGTCACGCAGCCACATGCGCACGAGCGTGGCGACCTGATCATTGCGGCTGCGACCAGCACGGAGCCTGCCGCCCAGCTCGACACCGATGATGCCGATCAGGCCCCGCTCGAGGGCCGAGTGCACGTCTTCGTCGGCCTCAGCCGGCAGAAATTCGCCGGCGGTGACGGCGCGCTCGAGTTCTTCGAGCGCACCGACCATCTGGGTCAATTCAGTGTCGGTGAGATATCCCGCGGCGGCGAGGGCCCGGGCGTGAGCGCGGCTGCCCTGCAGGTCGTATTCGGCCAGCATCCAGTCGAACTGGGTCGACTTGCTCAGCCGCGCCAGTTCCGGCGACGGTCCCCCGGCGAAACGGCCACCCCAGAGGGCGCCCGCCGTGCCGGCACGGTTGCTCGTCGCGCCGTTAGTGGTTCCCTGCTCAACCGACACGTGGGCTACTTCGCGGCGGCGTCGCGGCGTGCGGCGACCTTGCTCGGCAGCGACCACAGCTCGATGAACCCCTTGGCCATGGTCTGGTCGAATGAGTCTCCGGTGTCGTAGGTGGCGAGGTTGAAGTCGTAGAGGCTCGTCGTGCTCGAGCGGCCCGTAACGACGGCGGTACCGGCGCGCATCTTCAAGCGAATGTCGCCCGTCACGTACTTCTGCGTGTCCTCGATGAACACGTCCAGGCTCTTCTTGAGCCCGGAGAACCAGAGTCCGTCGTAGACGAGTTCGGCCCACTTCGACTCGACGCCGCGCTTGTAGCGGGCAACATCGCGTTCAAGGGTCATGTTTTCGAGCTCCTCATGGGCGGCGATGAGCGCCATGCCGGCGGGAGCTTCGTAGATCTCACGGCTCTTGATGCCGACCAGACGGTCCTCAACGATGTCGATACGGCCGACACCCTGGTCACCGGCGAGACGGTTCATGAGCTGGATCATCTGCAGCGGGGTGACCTTCTTGCCGTCGATGGCGACGGGCACACCCTGCTCGAAGCTGATGACGACCTCGGTGGGGGCGCGGGTGACCGACGGGTCCTGCGTGTAGGTGTAGAGGTCTTCGATCGGCGCGTTCCACGGGTCTTCGAGGAATCCGGTTTCGACGGCGCGACCCCAGACGTTCTGGTCGACCGAGTACGGACTCTTCTTGGACTGCGCGATGGGAAGGTCGTGTTTGGCGGCGTACTCGATGGCTTTGTCACGGGTCAGCGCGAAGTCGCGCACCGGGGCGAGCGAGGTCAGGTCGGGGGCGAGGGCTGCGACGGCCGCTTCGAACCGGACCTGGTCGTTACCCTTGCCGGTGCAACCGTGGGCGACGCTGTCGGCGCCCAGTTCCTTGGCGGTGGAGGCGAGGTACTTGGCGATCAACGGACGGCTGATGGCCGAGACCAGCGGGTAGCGTTTCTGGTACAGGGCGTTCGCCTTGAGTGTCGGCACGATGTAGTCGTTCGCGAACTCGTCCTTGGCATCGATGACGAGGGATTCGACGGCGCCGCAGTCGAGAGCGCGCTGACGGATCACGTCCATGTCTTCGCCCTCCTGCCCAACGTCGACGGCGAGGGCTACGACCTCTTTGCCGGTGGCATTCTTGAGCCAGCCGATGCCGACCGAGGTATCCAGTCCACCCGAGTATGCGAGTACAACGCGTTCCGCCATGGTTCTCCTTAAATCTTGATCTGTCTTGAGTTTACGTGCTGGGGCCCGGGCCCCCCGTCGCCCGCCCGAGCGCCTGACCCCCACCACTGTCCGGGCCCGGGCCCGGACACAAAAAAATCAGGTCAGGATTGGTCTTGCGAGAGCAGCCAGACCAGTAGGGCCTTCTGGGCGTGCAGGCGGTTCTCCGCCTCGTCCCAGATGATGCTCTGCGGTCCGTCGATGACCTCGGCGGTCACCTCGTAGCCGCGGTCGGCTGGCAGGCAGTGCATGAAGTGCGCGTCAGGTTTGGCCAGGCTCATCAGCTCAGCGTCGACCCGGTACTGACCGAGGTCGCCGAGCCGCTTGGCCTTCTCTTCTTCCTTGCCCATCGACACCCAGGTGTCGGTGACGACCACATCGACGCCGGTGACGGCTTCGCGCGGGTCGATGAACAGCGCGACCGAGCCGCCGGTGCGGGCGGCGATGGCCGTCGCATCCGCTACCACCTGCTCGGTTGGCGTGTACCCGACCGGCGAGGCGATGCGCACGTGCATGCCGGCGGTCGCGCCGGCGAGCAGGTAGGACTGGCCCATGTTGCAGGCGCCGTCGCCGAGAAAGGCGAGGGTCTGGCCGGCGAGGTCGCCGCGGTTTTCGCGAATGGTGAGCAGGTCGGCGAGCAGCTGGCAGGGATGAAAGTCGTCGCTGAGTGCATTGACGACGGGCACGGTCGTGCCGAGCGCCATTTCTTCGAGTCCGGCCTGGCCGTAGGTGCGCCAGACGATCGCGGCCACCTGCCGTTCGAGTACGCGGGCGGTGTCGGAGGCGGTTTCCTTGCCCCCGAGCTGGCTGTTCGCGGTGCTGATGATGAGCGGGCTACCACCGAGGTCGGCGATGCCGACCGCGAATGACACCCGGGTGCGGGTCGAGGACTTGTCGAAAATGACCGCGACGGTCTGCGGACCGGCGAGCGGGCGTACCGCGAATCGGTCTCGCTTCAGCTCCAGGGCCAGATCGAGAATCTCGGCCTGTTCGGCCGGGGAGATGTCGTCGTCGCGCAGGAAATGGCGGGTCACGGTGTCACTTTCGATTGAGTTGGGACGTTCGGGGCGGTGAGCAGATTCCCTACAGCGGATGCCGCCCACCCGGCCAGACTTCCCGCCGTGCCGGCCGAAGCCCGCGCAAAGTGGGATTCGTCCAGCCTAGAGGCTGGCCAGGGCGTGCCCGAACCGCTCCTGAAAATCAGCGAGTTCGGCGTCGCCAACGATCAGCGGCGGGGCGATGCGAATGCTCGTCTCGTTGGCGGCGTTGACGATGAGGCCGTGGGCGAGCGCGGCCGCAGCCAGTTTCAACGCAACCGGTTCGGCCAGGCCGACACCGAGCAGTAGGCCGCGTCCTCGTACCTCCTCGATCAGCGTTGAGTGGAAGCCGAGAATGATCTCGCGGAGCTGCTGTCCGCGGCGGGCGGCGTTGGCGGCGAGGTTGTCGCGTTCGATCACGCCGAGCACGGCGTTGGCTGTCGCGGTGACGAGCGGGTTGCCGGCGAAGGTCGAGCCGTGCTGTCCGCGCTGGAACAGATCAGAGGCCCAGCCGAACGTAACGAGCGCGCCAATGGGGACACCGCCGCCCATCCCTTTGGCGATCGTGACGGCATCCGGAAGAATCTGAGCATGGTGATAGGCAAACCAGGCGCCGGTGCGGGCGATACCGGTCTGAATTTCGTCGATCACCAGTAGAACGCCGTGCTCGGTGCACAGCTCGCGGGCACGTTTCAGGTAGCCGTCGGGCAGGTCGATGACGCCCGCCTCGCCCTTGACCGGTTCCAGAAACAGGGCGGCGACGGTGTTATCGATGGTCGCTTCGAGCGCCTTGATCGTGCTGTCGATGTGTTCGACGCCGCCCGGCACGGGTTCGAAAGCCTCGCGCATGTGCGGCTTGCCCGAGAGTGCGAGTGCACCCATCGTGCGACCGTGAAAGGAATCGTGAAGCGAAATAATGCGGCTGCGATGCCCACCCTTCACGTTAAGCCGGGCCAGCTTGAACGCGGCCTCGTTGGCCTCGGCACCGGAGTTGCAGAAGTAGACGCGGCCCGCGTCGCCGGCGCCGGTCAGGCGCTTGAGGCGTTCAGCCAATTCGATCTGCGGCGGCGTGGCGAAATAGTTGGAGACGTGACTGATCGTGCCGATCTGCTTCGTGACGGCAGCGACGACCTCGGGATGGGCGTGGCCGAGCGAATTCACTGCGATGCCGGCGAGAAAGTCGAGGTACTTCGTGCCGGTGTCGTCCCAGACGTAGCAGCCCTCACCGCGCACGAGCATGGCCAGCGGCGGGCTGAACGTGCGCATCATCGAATCGGCGAACCGAGTCTGCCAGGGTAATTCACTCGCTCGGGGCGTGCTCATGCCGGTACTACCTCCGTGCCAATGCCGCTTCCAGTGAAAATTTCGAGCAGGATCGAGTGCGGCACTCGCCCGTCAATGATCGCGGCCTTGGCGACACCCCCGTCGACAGCGTCGAGGCAGGCCGTCATCTTGGGAATCATGCCCGATTCCAGCTCGGGCAGCAGCCCGCGCAGCTCAATGACGTCGATGATCGACACGAGCGAATCCCGGTTTGGCCAGTCGCGGTAGAGTCCGGCGACGTCGGTGAGAATCACAAGCTTGGCCGCGCCGAGCGCGATGGCGAGTGCTGCAGCAGCAGCGTCGGCGTTGACGTTGAGGGACTGTCCCGGAACATCGGTGTCGGGGGCGATCGACGAGACCACCGGAATGCGGCCGGCCGCGAGCTGGGCGAGCACCGCTTCGGGGTCGACGCCGATGACGTCGCCGACGAGTCCGAGGTCGACCTCTTCGCCGTCGATGATCACGCCCCGTCGGCGCCCACGGAACAGGCCGGCGTCTTCGCCGGACAGTCCGGCGGCGAGTGGGCCGTGCTGGTTGATGTGGCTGACCAGTTCGCGGTTGATTTGGCCGGTGAGCACCATACGCACCACGTCCATCGCTTCGGGTGTGGTCACCCGGTAGCCGCCACGAAACTCGCTCTCGATTCCGAGGCGTTTCAGCATGGCCGAGATCTGCGGGCCGCCGCCGTGCACGACGACCGGACGGATGCCCGCGTAGCGCAGGTAGACCATGTCCTCAGCGAACGCGCGCTGCAGTTCTTCGCTCACCATGGCGTTGCCGCCGAACTTCACGACGATGATGTGGTCGTGAAAGCGTTTGAGCCAGGGCAGCGCTTCGATCAGCGTCGCCGCTTTAACGGATGCTTCGGCCTGGCTGGTCTCGTCGGCGTTCGTTTTGGTTTTGGTTTTGGTTTTGGTTTTGGGAGTATCGATGTCGGTCATGATCAGCTTGAGTACGCGCTGTTCTCTTCGACGTAGTCGTGGGTGAGGTCGTTGGTCCAGAGGGTGCCCGTTGCGTTGCCCGCGTGCAGGTCGATCAGCACGGTGACGGCCCGTTTGGTCAGATCGACGAGCTCGCGCGGCTGATCGGGCTCACCCGCGGTACACACCTGCACGCCGTTGATGGCGACATCAATGCCGTAGGGGTCGAAGGCGGCGTCTGTGACCGGCACTGTTCCAACGGCCGCGAGCACTCGGCCCCAGTTCGGGTCGTTGCCGAAGATGGCCGACTTAAACAGGTTGCTGCGCGAGACGGCGCGGGCCACGGTGACGGCCTCGTCTTCGGAGACTGCGTTGGTGACCGTGATGGCCACGTCGTGCGCGGAGCCCTCGGCGTCGCCCTGCAGCTGCAGGGTGAGATCGCGGCAGATCTCGACGAGCGCGGCGGTGAATTCGGCCAGGTCGGCGGCGACCCCGCTTGCGCCGGAGCAGAGCAGGCTCACGGTGTCGTTGGTCGACATACAGCCGTCGGAGTCGAGGCGGTCGAAGGTGACCCGGGTCGCCGCGTGCAGGGCCATGTCAAGCTCGGCCGAGTCGAGTACAGCGTCGGTCGTGATGACCACGAGCATCGTGGCGAGGCCGGGTGCGAGCATGCCTGCACCCTTGGCCATGGCGCCGATACTCCAACCGGCGGCGGCCGTGTGCGCGGCCTGCTTCGGGCGGGTATCGGTGGTCATGATGGCCTGCGCGGCCAGAAGGCCGGCGGCGGGCGTGGTGGCGGCATCCGTTTTGATGGCGAGGGTGGCGTCCCAGACACCGGCGGTAACGAGGTCGAGGTTGAGTTGTTCACCGATCAGGCCGGTGGAGCAGACCAAAACGTCGCCGGAGGAGATGTCGAGGCGGGTCGCGACGGCCTCGGCGGTGGCATGCGTGGTCTGAAACCCGATGGTGCCGGTGTAGCAGTTGGCGCCGCCGGAGTTGAGCACGATCGCGCTGACCCGGCCGTCACTCATGACCTGGGTGCTCCAGATGACCGGGTTGGCCTGGCAGCGGTTGCTCGTGAACACGGTTGCGGCGCTCTGCAGCGGGCCGAGGTTCTGCACGAGGGCCAGGTCGAGCCCGCCGGACTTTTTCAGGCCGGCGGTGACGCCGGCAGCGGCAAAACCGGACGGGACGGTGACACTCACGGAGCAACTCCATTCATGGTCAGACCGAGCGTTTCGATCAGGCCGAGGGCAATATTGGCGGATTGGATGGCGGCGCCGGCGGTGCCCTTGACAAGATTGTCGATGGCCGTGATGGTGACAACCCGGCCGGCTGCTTCGTCGACGGCCAGTCCGATCAGCGCGGTGTTGGCGCCGAGTACGTCGGCCGTGCGCGGAAAGTGCCCGTCGGGCAGCAGGTGCACGAATGGTTCGTCGGCGTAGGCGCTCTCCCAGGCGGCGCGCACGGCGGCGGCGCTCGTGCCGGGTACGAGCCGGGCGGTCGCCGTCGAGAGGATGCCGCGCGACATCGGCACGATCACCGGGGTGAACGAGATGGTCGCGTCGGTCGCGCTTCCGGCCCAGCGCAGCGACTGCAGGATCTCCGGAATATGCCGGTGCGTGCCGCCGACCGCATAGGGGTTGGCCGAGCCGAGGATCTCAGCCGCGAGGTTGGGCATTTTGAGACTCTTGCCGGCGCCGCTCGGGCCGACGGCGAGCACGGCGACGAGGTCCTGCGCTTCGATCACACCGGCGTTGATGCCGGGGGCGAGGGCGAGGGCGACCGCGCTGGCATTGCAGCCAGGAGCGGCGATGCGGCGGGCGCCGATGAGTCGGCTGCGCTGCTTGCCGGCACCAGTGCCGGTGCCGATGGGCAGCTCGGGCACGCCGTACGCCCACGCGCCGAAGTAGTCGCCGCCGTAGAACGCGGCCCAGTCGTCGCAACTCTCGAGGCGATGGTCGGCGCCGCAGTCCACCACGAGGGTCTCGGCCGGCAGGTGCGCGGTGAGCTCGCCGGATTTTCCGTGCGGCAGGGCCACGAGCACAACGTCGTGGCCGCTGAGATTCTCCGGCGTCGTATCGACGAGGGTCAGGTGGGCGAGGGACCGCAACTGCGGTTGCACGTCGACGAGACGCTGCCCGGCGTTGCTGTGCGCGGTGACCGTGCGCACATCGAATTCGGGGTGTCCGGCGAGCAGCCGAAGCAGTTCGCCGCCCGCATACCCGCTCGCGCCCGCAACTGCTACCGAAAAAACCATGTGTTAAACCTAGCGCGGCCCCGGCGGCCCCGCTTCCGCAGCCGCCGGGGCCCCACCAGAGCGCAGCGTCACTATTCGCGCAGCAGCACTACTCGCGCAGCACCACTACTCGCGCAGCGCCGCTCCGAAGCGTTCGGCGGCGACCGCAACCCCGGCGAGGCGGGCGGCACTCGCCTCGGCGGCGGTCAGCGTGCGTTCCGTGCCACGAAAGCGCAGCGCCAAGGTGAGCGACTTCTGCCCGGGCTCGACGCCGGCACCGCGGTAGTCGTCGACCAGCTCGATGCTCTCGAGCAGGTCGCCGGCACCCTCGGCGACGGCCGCGCGCAGTGCTGCGGCCGCCACGGAAGCCGAGACGACGAGTGAGACGTCCTGCGTGGCGGCGGGCATCGTGCGAATCGGCGTGACCGTGAGGTCGCCGTCAGCCTGCGCGAAGACGAGCCCGAGGTTGATCTCCGCGACGGCGACGACAGCGGGCAGGTCGTAGTCGTCGGCGACCGCAGGAAGCAGTTCGCCGGCGAATCCGACCGACACCGTTCCAGCGCTGGCGGTCGCGGCGCCCGGTACAGCAACGAACAGCTCGGCGGTGCGGCCCGGGTGCATCGCCGGGTGCACGCCCTGGCGTACCGCGATGCGCGCGCCGGTGGCCAACGCCACCTGCTGCACGGCGGCCAGAGCAGACTGCCAGCCGGCGGCAACGGCAGGCAGTCCCGGCTGGTGCCGCACGTCGTTGCCGACGAGTACCACGCCGACCAGGAGCGGTTGCGGCACAATTCCCGCGTTCAACGCCGCCTCAGCCTCGGCGCTCGGCCGCGCAGCTCCGGCGGGGAGCACGGCCGTGCCGTAGGTCACCCCGACCTCGGGCCGAAAGACCAGTCCCTGCTCGTAAATGGCGACATCCACCAGGCCGCGTGAGCGGTTGCGGTGCGCGATCTGCAACAGGCCTGGCAGCATTGAGGTGCGCAGGAAGGGCGCCTCGCCGTCGAGCGCGTTGGCGACCTTCATCTGCGGCACCGCAACCGGCACAGCAACCGGCACAGCGGATGCCGCCCCCGCGTCGGCGACACTGACGCCAGCATCCGCTGCGCCGGCTGAAACTGCGCCGGCTGAAACTGCGCCGGCCGTTGCAACGGCCACGCCGAACAGATTGTTCGCCTGCTCGGAAACGAACGGGTAGGTCAGCACCTCGGTGTGACCGGTGGCCGCGAGGGTCTGCGCGACCGTGCGACGCAGCGTCTGCGCGCGGGTCAGGCCACGGCCTGGCGGCGCGACGGGCAGCACCGAGGGAATGCGGTCGTACCCGACGATGCGGGCGACCTCCTCGGCGAGCGTCCACTTGTCGGTGAGGTCGGGGCGCCAGCTCGGCGGGGTGACCTGCAGGTCACCATCGACCTCAACGAGCGATGTACCGATCTGAACGAGGGCATCGCGCACCTCGTCGCCGGCGTAGTTGAGGCCGATGAGGCCCGACACGAACCCGGTCGGCAACAGAATCGGCTGCGGGGCCGGAGCCTTGTCGTAGACCGAACCGAGGTCGTCGGCGACTCCCCCGGCGAGGTCGACAAGCAGCTGCACCACGCGCGCGGCGGCAACCGCGGCCACGTGCGGGTCGACGCCGCGTTCGAAACGCTTGCTCGCCTCACTCGGTAGTTTGTGCCGGCGTGCCGAGCGCGCGATCGACACCGGGTCGAAGTTGGCTGCCTCGACGAGCACGTTGACGGTCCCCGAGCTGATCTCGGTGTTCGCCCCGCCCATCACGCCGGCCAGTCCGATCGGCCCGGATTCGTCGGTGATCAGCAGATCCTCAACGTTCAGCGTGCGAGTGACCGCGTCGAGCGTGGTAAATTTCTCGCCCGCGGTCGCGCGCCGCACAATGATACCGCCGACCAGCCTGTCGAGGTCGTAACCGTGCAACGGCTGGCCGAGCTCGAACATCACATAATTGGTCACGTCGACGACGAGCGAGATCGAGCGGATGCCGACCAGCCCCAGGCGCGCGATCATCCAGGCCGGGGTCGGCCGGGTCGGGTCGACCCCGCGTACGACACGCGTCACAAACACGGTCGCGCCGGTACGCTCCCGAATCGGAGCCCGGTCGTCAATCGTCACCGGGAACCGAGTGACCGGGGCCACGACCGTTAGCGCAAGCGCGGGGTCGCGAAACGGTACACCGGTCGCGTGCGAGTATTCACGGGCGACACCGCGAATGGAGAACGCATAGCCACGGTCGGGGGTGACGTTGATCTCGACGGCGCTGTCATCCAGGCCGAGCAGGGCAATCGCATCCGTTCCCACCGGGGCGTCGATTCCGAGGTTCTTCAACAGCAGAATTCCGTCGTGCTCCTCGCCGAGGCCGAGCTCACGGGCTGAGGCGATCATGCCGTCGGAGACGTGGCCGTAGGTTTTGCGGGCCTTGATCGGAAAGGGGCCGGGCAGCGACGCGCCGGGCAGGGTCACAACGACCTTGTCGCCGACGGCGAAGTTGTGCGCGCCGCAGATGATGCCGTGGATGGCCGGGCCGCCGTCAGCGGCGACGTCGTCGCCCGGTGCAACCCGCACCTGGCACCAGTTGATTGTTTTGCCGTTGGTCTGTGCTTCGCCGACGAACTCGAGTACTTCACCGACCACGATCGGCCCGGAGACCTCGAACCGGTGAATGTCTTCCTCTTCGAGGCCGACGCTCACGAGGGCGGCGTGGACGTCTTCCGGCGTGGTGCCGGGCGCGAGGTCGACGAATTCACCGAGCCAGCTCAGTGGAACCCGCATTAGACCGTCATCCCATACTGCTGGCTGAACCGAATATCGCCCTCGACCATGTCGTGCATGTCCTTTACGTCATTTCTAAACATCACTGCTCGTTCCACGCCCACACCGAACGCGAACCCGGAATACACCTCGGGGTCGATTCCGGCGGAACGCAGCACATTGGCGTGCACCATGCCGCAGCCGCCCCACTCGATCCAGCGCGGGCCGTCTTTGAAGGTGGGGTGCCACACATCGAGTTCCGCGCTCGGCTCGGTGAAGGGAAAGTAGTTCGGGCGCAGTCGCACCTTGGCTTCGGGACCGAACAGGGCCTGCACGAAGTGGTCGAGCGTTCCGCGCAGGTGCGCCATGGTGAGGCCCTTGTCGATGGCGATGCCTTCAATCTGGTGGAACACCGGTGTGTGTGTCGCGTCGAGTTCGTCGGTTCGAAAAACTCGCCCGGGTGCCACGACATACACCGGCAGTTCGCGGGAGAGCAACGCACGCAGCTGCACGGGCGAGGTCTGCGTGCGCAAGACGAGGTGGGCATCTGTCGGTTCCACGAAGAAGGTGTCCTGCATGGCGCGGGCGGGATGGTCCTCATCGAAGTTGAGCCCGTCGAAGTTGAACCATTCGCTTTCGAGCTCTGGCCCCTCGGCGATTTCCCAGCCCATCGCCACGAACACGTCGGCGGCCCGTTCGGTGAGCAGCGAAATCGGATGCCGCGCTCCGGGCTTCCACACTGACGCTGCGGCGGTCACGTCGACCGTTTCGGCGAGCAGCCGGGCGGCCGCTTCCGCCGTGCCGATCTCGTCTTCGCGAGCGGTCAACGCCTTGGTGACGGCGCCGCGGGCCTGGCCGACGAGCTTACCGGCGGTGGCCTTTTGGTTTCCGGGCACGCTGCGCATGAGCGCGTTGAGCTTTGACACCGGCGATGACTCCCCCGCGTGCTCGCTGCGCACGAGTTTGAGGGCGGCGGTCGTTTCGGCGGCCGCGATGGCAGCCAGTGCGGCGTCAACCGCGGCGTTGACCGCGGCTTCGGAAATCAACGGCTCGGCAGGAGCCGATGCGACGGCGTCAGTTGCCGCTGGATCGGCTGCAGGCGGGTCGGATGGTGTGATGGGCTCTGGGGGAACGCTGGGAACTGACACAAGGCCCAAGTTTAGTGCGTACCGTGCCCGTGCCCGCCCGAGGAGGCTTCGAAGGCTCAAGCCGGGCGGGACGACCGCCGGCTCAGGCAGCTTCGTTGACCAGTTCCTGCACCCTGGCGGCCTTGGCAGGGACGCGCTTGGTGCGTATCTCGATAAACTTCGCGACCCCGGCCAGCAGCAGGCAGAGGGAGATGTAGATGGCCGCGACGACGATGGTCGAGGGAATAATTGGTGAACCGTAGTTTCCCTGCGTTCCGTAGGACTTCGCAAGGAACAACAACTCCTGGTACGTGACGATGAAGCCCAGTGCGGTGTCCTTGAGCACGACGACGAGCTGCGACACGATCACGGGTGCCATTGCACGAATCGCCTGCGGCACCAGAATCATGCGCATGACCTGGGTCTTGGTCATGCCGATCGCGTAGGCGGCCTCGGCCTGGCCCTTCGGCAGCGATTCGATACCCGCCCGAAAGACCTCGGAGAGCACGGAGCCGTTGTACAGGGTGAGGCTCGTGACCACCGCGATAAAGGGAGTCACAAAGGTAAAGCCGAGCGGCGGGAGACCGTAGTACATGATCATCATGAGGATGAGCAGCGGTATGGCACGGAACAGTTCGACGAACACGTAGGTCGGTGCACTGATCCACTTGTGTCTGGAGACCCGCCCGACCATGAGCAGGAGACCGAGCACGATGCTCAGAGCAGCGGCGACGGCGAAGGCTTGCAACGTCGCCAGCGTGGCTTCGAGGATCTTGCCGTGTACGTAGGGAATCGTGAACAGTTCCCACTTCTGCGCCGTGAACTGGTTCGTTTCAACGAAGCGATACACGATGAAGGCGAAAATTCCCACGACGGCGAGCAGGGTGACGGCACCGATGTAGCGGTGCCGCACGAGGGCGCGCGGACCCGGAGCGTCGAACAGAACGTTACTCATTGCAGCACCTTCAAGCGGTTTTCCAGCTTGCGTTGGACAAAGGAAAGTATCGCGACGAGCAGAACAAAGATCAGCGCTACCCAGAGCAGTACGACGATCGCCGGCTCACCACGCTCCGAGAGCGTGGCGCGAATCGCGCCCGCCTCGGCCACCGCGAAACCGGCGGCGACAGTGGTGTTCTTCAGCAGGGCGATGAACACGCTCATCATGGGGGGAATCACCGCGCGAAATGCCTGCGGCAGAAGGATGTTTGTCATGCTCTGGCCGAAGGTGAGCCCGATGGCGCGGGAAGCCTCGGCCTGACCGATGGGAACCGTGTTGATGCCGGCTCGCAGGGTCTCGGCCACATACGTCGCCGTGTAGAGGCTCAACGCGAAAATAGCCAGTGTTTGAAAGCCAACCTGCGGCAGGTCAAGTTTGGGGTAGCCGAAGGCGAAAAAGAACATGATCAGGGTCAACGGAGTGTTGCGCACGAAGTTGACGTAACCCGTGCCAACCCACCGCATCGGGGCAACCGGTGAAACGCGCATGGCACCGACGACGGTGCCGAGAATCAGAGCGAAGAGGGCGGACCAGAGGAACACCTGCAGCGTGATGACGAATCCGTCGACGAAGACGTCGAGGTTATTGAGCAGTGTGTTCATGGTCCAAACCTCTCCTTTCGTTTTTGATGGTGCAAAGCGGTGGTGAGGGTCGGTGGCGACAGGTATCGCCACCGACCCTTACTCGTGGTACCTAGTACGCGTCGACGGCGGGCTGCTCGACAACGGTGCCCGAGAGACCGAGGGTCTCGTCGTAGATGGCCTGCCAGCTGTCATTGCCGTTCGTGAACATGTCGTTGATGAAGGCGCGGAGGGCGTCGTCACCCTTCGGCAGGCCCACGCCGTAGTTCTCAACCGAGAACGGCTCGCCGACCACCTTGAGGTTGTCGGAATCCTGGGAGGCATAGCCGAGCAGAATGGCCTGGTCGGTCGTGACCGCGTCGGCCTGGCCGTCCTTGAGCGCCTCAACACACTGCGAGTAGGTGTCGAACTCGACGGTCTTGGTGTCGGGGTAGTTGTCCTTGATGTTCTGGATCGGGGTGGAACCGGTCGCGGAGCACACGGTCTTTCCGGCCAGGTCGTTCTCGCTCTTGATGGTGTCGTTATCGGATGCCACGAGGATGCCCTGGCCGGTGATGAAGTACGGTCCGGCGAAGTCGATCTGGTCCTTGCGCTTGTCGTTGATCGAGTAGGTGCCGACGTAGTAATCGATGTCACCGTTCACGATGGCCGATTCGCGGTTTGCGCTCGGAATGGCGATGTATTCGATCTTGTCCTTGGCGAAACCGAGCGACGCGGCAACCCATTGCGCGATTTCGATGTCGAATCCGGAACGCTCTCCGGTAGCGGCATCGAGAAAGCCCAAGCCGGGCTGGTCTTCTTTGACGCCGATGACGACCTTGTCGGCCGCGACCATCGCGTCGTAGGTGGGGCTGCCGGTGAGCGACACATCGGCGGCGACCTCAAAGGCGCCGCCCGCGGCGGGGGCGTCCGATGATCCGGTGTCGGCGGTACCTCCGCCGGAACATCCGGCGAGAAGCAGTGCCGCCGTGGCTGCTGTGGCCAGGAGACTGAGTTTCTTACGCATTGTGATTCCTTTTCTGGTTGGGAAGGGAGGTGTCAGGTGAGTTGTGGTGACCCGATCACCGATGCGGCAGCTGACGAATGAGCCGGAACGGTCAGTGGTCGAGAATCTTGGAGAGAAAGTCCCGCGCACGAGTGCTTTGCGGGTTCGTGAAGAACTCCTCCGGGGAGGTTTCCTCCACGATCTCACCATCGGCCATAAAGATGACACGGTCCGCCGCCTTGCGGGCAAAACCCATCTCGTGGGTGACGACGATCATCGTCATTCCCTCGTTGGCGAGGTCGACCATGACCTCAAGAACCTCGTTGATCATTTCGGGGTCGAGGGCGCTGGTCGGCTCGTCGAGCAGAATCAGTTTCGGTTCCATCGCCAATGCCCGGGCGATGGCCACGCGCTGCTGCTGTCCGCCGGAGAGTTGTGACGGCATCTTGTGTGCCTGGTTGGCAACGCCGACACGTTCGAGAAGGGCAAGTCCCTTCTTCTCAGCGTCGGCCTTCGACATGCCGCGCACCTTGATCGGTCCGAGGGTCACGTTTTGCAGCACGGTCTTGTGCGCAAATAGGTTGAACGCCTGAAAGACCATGCCGACGTCGGCGCGCAGGTGGGCGAGTTCTTTGCCCTCGGCGGGCAGTTTCACGCCATCGATGGTGATGATGCCGTCATCGATTGTTTCAAGGCGGTTGATCGCCCGGCAGAGCGTGGACTTGCCCGATCCACTCGGCCCGATCACCACGACCACCTCGCCGCGGTTGACCACGGCGTTGATGTTCTTGAGAACGTGAAGCTCTCCGTAGTGCTTGTTGATGTCTTTGACGACGACTAGCGGTTCACCCCGGCGAACGGAGATGTTCGACGTAGCCGGGGACGAATCTGTTGGCTCCATACCCCCCAACTTAGGTCAGAATGGCAGTCTGGTCACGCCAAATGTCCGACAGCAACGCATTTGTAACCCTGCGGACGACTGGTGAGTGTGGTGGGAGGCACAACAACCGCCACTCATCGAAAGTGGGATTTTCGCCGTGCGGCCGATTCAGCAGGTTCAGAAAGAGCTCTACCGCGCCGGCCGCGACAAGAGACAGCGTGAACCCTGCCGCGCAGAGTGCGAACAATGTGGCGACCCACTGCAGGGTGTCCACGCCGATGCACACCAAACGTCGTACCGGTACGCAACAGGATTGTGCCAGGCCCGGTCCCGTTCGGCTCATCGTTGGCAGATCGACCATGCCGGCCGTTGTGCTGAATCGTTGGAGCGAAGTTTTAGCTTGGACTACCCTCGGCCACAAACTGATCGGGTCTCATCTGGCCTTCGAGAGTTCGCACAAAAAAAACATGTGCGCGGGCTCCGACAACTGCATAGCGGTCAGGCGCGCTGGGCAAACGCGCTTTCATACAGGCACACGGATGCTGCGGTCGCCAGGTTCATCGACTCGGCTTCGCCGTAGATCGGCACGCTCACGCTGCGGTCGACCCGGGCGAGGTCCTCGTCGGTCAGGCCCCGAGCTTCATTGCCGAACAGCCATACGGTCGGAGCGGCGAGCAGGCCCTCGTTGCGGGCGGTCAGCAGGTCGGAGCCCTTGATGTCGGCCGCGAACAGTTGAAGGCCGGCGGTCCGGGCACGGTCGAGAACGTCTGAGAGGTCAGCCGCGATGGCGACGGGCAGGTGAAAGATGGAGCCGGTCGAGGAACGGATGACCTTGGGGTTGTACAGGTCGACGCTGCGACCGGTGAGGATGACCGCGTCCGCGCCGGCAGCATCCGCTGCTCGAATAATGGTGCCGGCGTTTCCGGGGTCGCGCACCTCTTCGAGAATGGCAACGAGCTTGGGCTCGGCGTTGAAGATCTTCTTTACCGACGTGGGGAACTGGTGGCAGACGGCCACGAAGCCCTGCGGGGTGACCGTGTTGGCCATTGCCTCGAGGACCTCTTCGGAGACGAACTCCACTTCGACCTGGGCTTCGATCGCCTTCTGGGCCAGGTCGGTGTAGCGGTCGAGCGCGGTGGGCGTGGCAAACAGCTCCACGACCAGCTCTGGACGAAAGGTGAGGGCTTCGGAAACGGCCTGTGGGCCTTCGAGCAGAAAGAGACCGGACTCGAGGCGCGCATCGCGCTTGGCAAGTTTTGCGACGGCACGGACGCGCGGTGAACGTGGATTATCAAGCATGTAGTTAGTTTAGGTGTACGAACTTTGGATGCAGAAAAGGAGCGGGCGACCAGGTCGCCCGCTCCTTTGCAACTCAAAACTGCGTGCTACGTAAAACTACCGTTCAGTCACCACGTTCACGCCCAGGAGTCAGACGGCGGTGAACCGATCGGGATGAAGCCTTACGCCGTGACGACGACCTTCGGTGCCGAGGTGTCGGCGGGAAGTGCTGCCTTGGCGCTCTCGACGAGGGCGGCGAACGTCGCTGCCTCATTGACGGCGAGGTCGGCGAGGATACGACGGTCAACCTCGATGCCGGCCAGGCCGAGGCCCTGGATCAGACGGTTGTAGGTAAGACCGTTCGCGCGCGATGCAGCATTGATGCGCTGGATCCACAGGCGACGGAAGTCTCCCTTGCGTGCACGACGGTCACGGTAGCTATAGGTGAAGGAGTGAGTGAGCTGCTCCTTGGCCTTGGTGACCAGGCGTGAACGCTGACCGCGGTAGCCCTTGGCGCGTTCGAGAATAACGCGGCGACTCTTGTGGGCGTTTACGGCCCTCTTTACTCTTGCCATTATTTACAAATCCTTATTCGTGTACGAGACCTGGATTACAGACCTAAAAATTACAGACCGAGAAGCTTCTTGATGGTCTTCTGATCCGACTTGGCCAGCACCTGGTCCTGGTTCAAACGGGACTTGCGCTGCGTGCTCTTGACCTCGAGATTGTGACGAAGTCCGGCCTGCTGCTTCATGATCTTTCCGCTTCCGGTGACCTTGAAACGCTTCTTGGTTCCGGAGTGGGTCTTCATCTTAGGCATGTGGTTCCTCCTGTTTTGCTGCCTTATCGGCAACCTTGTCTGCCTTATCGGCTACCTTGTCTGCCTTCTCGGCAGCCTTGTGGGCGTTGATCTCAGCCTTGGCTTCTGACTTGTTTTTCAACGGGCCAATCACCATGACCATGTTTCGACCGTCGATCATCGGAGTAGATTCCACGGAACCGTACTCGGCGACATCCTCGGCAAATTTTTGGAGCAGACGTACGCCCTGGTCGGGTCGGGACTGTTCGCGGCCGCGAAAAAGAATCATGGCCTTGACCTTGTCACCGGACTTCAGGAAGCCTTCGGCGCGTTTGCGCTTGGTCTCGTAGTCGTGCGTATCAATCTTGAGACGAAAACGAACCTCCTTGAGAATCGTGTTCGCCTGGTTGCGCCGGGCCTCCTTGGCCTTCTGCGCAGCCTCGTACTTGAACTTGCCGTAGTCCATGATCTTGGCCACGGGCGGCTTGGCTTCGGGTGCGACTTCGACGAGGTCGAGGTCGGCATCCTGTGCCAGGCGCAGGGCAACATCAATGGCCACGACCCCGACCTGCTCGCCGTTGGGACCAACGAGACGAACTTCGGGGACGCGTATACGGTCATTTGTACGGGGATCGCTGATGCGTCTCTCCTCTTGGTTAACGTCGTGATCACAACCAGACAGCGGATGCCGACTGGGGACGAAGAGAGGAAAATCACGAGTCTTCCACGCCAACTTTTTCATTGACCTGCAGTACACGGCACCCTGTCGACCCTCGCTCTGCCACCTTCCCGTAGGAGGTGATAACGCGACGGCGGAGTGCGATCTACCCGGTAACCTTGATGAAGCGGTATGCGCGGGTGGGAGATTCTCCACTTTCGTACCGAGACTACTGTCCCGGAACCAAACGATAGCCTAGCAGAGGAATGCAGTGAGCAATAGTTTTGAGCAGAATGCAGCACGAGCAACACGCGATATCGCCAATGTGGCCGCTGTGGAGATCATCACCACGGCCGCCGTGCACCTGATGAGCGCGGCCGCCGTGAAGTGCGGACTCGCCGAAGATCCCGACGCCCAGATCGACCTGGACGAAGCCCGCAAGCTCATCACGGCTCTCGCCGGGCTCGTGACCGCTGCGGCTCCCGACATCTCCGACATGCATGCACGCAGCCTCCGCGATGGTCTGCGTTCTCTGCAGCTCGCGTTCCGCGAGGCGTCCTTCGTGCAAGACCCGATCGGTGAGGGCCCCGGCGAGAAGTACACCGGCCCCGTCAACTGACCGGCGCCTTCAAACAACTCCTAGGTCTGGCAAACAACTCCTAGGTCTGGCAGCGGGGGCACCAGTAGGTGTCGCGCAGTTCCAGGTCGGTGCGGCCGAGGCGGTCCCGCACAATACGGCCGCCACACCGACGACATGGCTGGCCGGCCCGCCCGTAGACCCACAGTTGGGCTCCGCGGCGCAGGTTACCGGTCGTCGTGCGCTCCTCCCGGTCCTTGTTGGCCAGAAGCAGGCGCCGGGCGAGATTCACGAGCCCGGCGAGGTCGGTGACCTCGGCCACGGGCCGGGTCGGCACGAGACCGCGCAGAAAACAGAGCTCATTGACGTAGACGTTTCCGAGCCCGGCCAGGTTGCGCTGGTCGGCGACGGCAACGATCACCGGGCGCTCCGGCATCGCTGCGAGACGAGCCGTGGCCTCGGCGCTGTCAGCCGCGCTCCACTCGGCGGCGAGCAGATCGGGTCCGAGGTAGCCGACGATCTGCGACTCGGTTCGGGTTGGCACCAGCTCCAGCAGACCGAGCTCGAATCCGACGGCGATCCAGTCCGGTGTCTGCAGCACGATGCGCGCCTGAAACTCCGGCCGCTGCCACCGGGTGCCCGGCCTGTACAGGTGCCAGGCGCCTTCCATCTTGAGATGCGAGTGGATGCTCGTGGTCCCGACCCGATGCAGCACGTGCTTGCCGCGGCTCACGACCTCGTGCACGGTCTGCCCGGTGAGGTCGACAGTCGCAAAAGCCGGCACCCGAATGTCGCAGCCGGTGAGAATACTCCCGTGCAGGGCCTGGTCCAGGGTGCGGGCCGTGCGGTAGACGGTATCGCCCTCAGGCACGCAGCCTCAACCCTTTCGGAGTCTCGGTGAATCCGGCGGATCGGAGGGCGGAGCCGAGCTCGGTTCCGATCACGAAAACACCGTTGACCGTTTCGACCGCGATCTTCTGGATGCGGCCGGTTTTCACGAGTGTGGTCAGACTCAGCGTGGCGGCCGCGAGCCTGGCCGCATCCGTCTCGAAGGCGACCACGGTTTTGCCACCGCGCTCGACGTACAGCACGAGGGCGCCATCGACCAGTACGACGAGTGCGCCCGCCTTGCGCCCTGGGCGGTGGGTGGTATCGCCGGGCAGTGACGGCCACCGCAGTGCAGCACCGTAGGGGTTCGCCGGGTCGGTCGCGGCCAAGGTCACCGCAGCAGCAGGCGTGCTGTTTCTCTGCGGAGCAGACGGGTCGGATGCTCCCGCAGCGAAGGTGCGCAGCCGGTCGATAGTGCCGCCCGTCGCAAACTGGGCAGCGCCAAGCCCCTCGATGAAATAGCCGCGTCGACAGCGCGCCATCTCCTCGAATCCGGTCAGAGTTCGGTAGACGAGTGAGAATCCGCCGATGACGCTCTCCGCCATCACCGCCCCGCGCGTCACCACGCCATAGCGTTCGAGCAGGGTCTCCCCCAGGGCGTGCGCACGACGGGTCGGTGAGTCGTCGGCCACCGGCAGAATCGACCAGCGACCCGATACCGTTGGCGGGCCGCTGCGGCTCGGAAGGCTCGGCCGCGGCATCGACCGCCCGCGATGCAGGCGGGCCCGTGGCAGAGCGCGGCTCTGACGGTGCGCCGTATGCCCACCGGCCAGAAGCGACCGTACCGGCGCGAAGGTGTCATTATTGATCAGACCGGCCCAGACCAACTCCCACAGCGCCTGCACCAATTCGCGGTCATCCTGACTGCCGACGGCATCAGAGAGCTGCCGAAAGAAGTAGGCACCGCCACTGCCCAGGGTTTGGAGGATCTCCTGTTGCAGGGGCGTCGTCTCGACATCGATGGGCAGCGGCAGGGTGAGCTGGGCGGTTTCGGCGAGGTGCAGGCTGACCCATCCGTCGTTGCCGGCGAGGGTTCCGGCGCCCGCCCAGAGCACCTCTCCCGCGTTTGTGAGCTCGTCGAGCATGCCGGGCTGGTAGTCGCTGACCCGGGCTGGAAGAATGAGCGTCTCCCAGGCGGAGGCAGGAATGCGCGCCCCTTCCAGCTGTTCCACAACGGATGCGACACCGTCGATTCCGCGCAGCGTGCCGCCCACGTGCTGCCAGGCCGGCAGAAACCGGCCGATGGTCCGCTGCTCGACCGGTTCAACCTCGTGCCGGAGCGCCGCGAGGGAACGGCGGCGGAGGCGCCGCAGCACCTCGGCGTCGCACCATTCCAGGCCGGTGCCGTTCGGTCGAAATTCGCCGGCCACGATGCGTCGGGCGTCGGCGAGGCGGCCGAGGGCGATCTGCACGACGGCCGTGCCAAGACCAAACCGCTCGGCGACGGCGAGCGTGGTGAACGGACCGTGCGAGCGTGCGTAGCGGCTGACCAGATCACCAACCGGATCGCCCACGGATTCGGTGAACGCGGCGGCCACGCCGAGCGGCAGGGGAACACCGAGGGCGTCGCGCAACCGGCTGGCGTCTTCGACCGCCGCCCAGCGATCCTGGCCACCGAAGCTGACGCGGATGGCGCGGCGGGCGTCGACGAGCGCGAGCACGGCCTGCTCGGCGCCGACCACGCCGGTCGCGTCGGCCTCGCTGGTCGTGGGCTTTGATTCTGCCTCGGGTTCGAGCATCCGCTCGCCGATCTCCACCGTGCTGAGTGGGCCGAGAGTGCGCAGTAGATCGGCGACACCTTCGACGTCCCTGGCCCGGTAGTCAGGGGCGAGCCGCTGCAGTTCCCGGTCGGTCTGGTCGATAACGGTCGGATCGAGGAGTTCACGCAGTTCGACCCGACCCAGAAGTTCGGCGAGCAGGCTCGAGTCGATCGCGAGGGCGGTGGCACGCCGCTCGGCGATCGGGGTATCGCCCTCATACATGAAGGCGGCAACGTAGCCGAACAGCAGCGTACTCGCGAACGGGCTGGCGGTGTCGGTCACGCTCTCGACCAGGCGCAGTTCACGGGAGGCGATCTGCCGGGCCAGACCGGTGAGGGCTGGCAGGTCGTAGACGTCCTGCAGGCATTCCCGCAGGGTCTCGAGAATGATCGGAAAGGTGGGAAAGGTGCGGGCCACGGCGAGCAGCTGCGCGGCCTTTTGCCGTTGCTGCCAGAGCGGCGAGCGGACTCCGGGCTTGTAGCGGGGCAAAAGCAGCGCCCGGGCGGCGCACTCGCGAAACCGGGAGGCGAACAGGGCCGAGCCGCCGACCTCGTCGGTGACGAGCTGCTCGAGCTCGTCAGGGTCGAACACGAACAGTTCGCTGCCGGGCGGTTCGGTTTCGGTGTCGGGGATGCGCACAACGATGCCGTCGTCGCTCGCGACGCAGGAGCCATCGATTCCGTAGCGTTCCCGCACGCGGGCGCCGACCGCGAGCGCCCACGGTGCATGCACCGGGGTGCCAAACGGGGAGTGCAGCACGACCCGCCAGTCCCCCAGCTCATCACGGAACCGTTCGACCACGAGGGTGCGGTCGGTCGGCAGCTTCCCGGTGGCGGCGCGCTGCTCGCCGAGGAAAGCCAGCAGGTTGCTGATTGCTCTCTGGTCCAGGCCGCCCACCGCACAGCGGGCCTGCGCCTGGGCCTCCGGCAGGCTGCCGACCTCGCGCACGAATGCGCCGATGGCCTGGCCGAGTTCGGCCGGGCGGCCGATGCCGTCACCCTTCCAGAACGGCAGCCGTCCGGGCTGCCCGAAGGCGGGCACGACGAGAACCCGGTCGTGGGTGATCTCCTGAATACGCCAGCTCGTGGTGCCGAGCGCGAAGACATCGCCCACGCGCGACTCGTAGACCATCTCCTCGTCGAGCTCACCGACCCTTTTACCGGTGACCTGTTCGCCACCGACCATGAAGACGCCGAACAGACCGCGGTCGGGAATGGTGCCGCCGCTCGTGACGGCCAGCCGTTGCGCTCCGGGGCGACCGGTGAGGGTGCCGGCATCGCGATCCCAGATGATGCGCGGACGCAACTCGGCGAACTGGTCCGACGGATAGCGGCCGGCGAGCAGGTCGAGGGTGGCCTCATAGGCAGAGCGGGGCAGGGTCGCAAAGGGCGCGCTGCGCCGAACAGCATCAAACCAGGCTTCCACGTCGATCGGCTCGAGCGCGCAGGCCGCGACGGTCTGCTGGGCCAGAATATCGAGCGGGTTGGTGGGCACACGCAGCGATTCGATGGCGCCAGCCAGCATGCGCTCGGCGGCGACCGCGGCGTGGATGAGATCGGCCCGATGCTTGGGATAGATCACCCCGCGGCTGATCTCACCGACCTGGTGCCCGGCCCGACCGAGCCGCTGCAGCCCGCTCGACACCGACGGCGGTGACTCCACCTGCACGACCAGGTCAACGGCGCCCATGTCGATACCGAGTTCAAGGCTCGACGTGGCCACGACACAGCGCAGCCGCCCCGATTTCAGGTCGTCTTCAATCAGCGCGCGCTGTTCCTTGCTGACCGAACCGTGATGCGCACGCGCGAGCAGCGGTGCGGTGCCGGCGCTCTGGCCGCTCGCGCCCATGAGCTCGGCCGGCGGGCGAACCGCTGCACTGGTACCCACCATGCCGAGCGCACCCGGCGTTACCGGCACCGGCACCGCAGCGGATGCCTCATCCCAGCCCATACGTTCCGCATAGATTTCGTTGAACCGGGCGGTGAGCCGTTCCGTGAGCCGCCGCGAATTCGCGAACACGATACTCGAGGAGTGCGCCAGCACCTCGTCGACGATGGCCTCCTCGACGTGGGGCCAGATGGATCCGGTCTGCGGCGCCGCGGCGGAGGTGACGCCCTCGCGCTGCGGCACCGGGCCGAGGTCGCTCATATCGTCGACCGGAACGACCACGCGCAGGTCGAACCGTTTCAGCGCGGGCGGGGCCACGATCTGCACCGGGGCGGCTCCGCCCAGAAACCGAGCCACTTCGCTCTGCGGGCGCACGGTGGCCGACAGCCCGATCCGTTGGGCCGGTTGACTCAGCAGTGCGTCGAGTCGTTCGAGGGACACGGCGAGGTGGGCACCACGCTTGCTCGCCGCGACCGCGTGCACCTCGTCGATGATGACCGTCTGCACACCGCGCAGGGATTCTCGGGCCGCCGAGGTCAGCATGAGAAACAGTGACTCCGGGGTGGTGATGAGAATGTCTGGCGGCGTCGTGACCAATTTGCGACGGTCGGCGGCCGGAGTATCGCCCGATCGCACCCCGACAGTGACCCGCGGAGGCTCGAGGCCGAGCCGCTGGGCCGCGCGGCTGATTCCCACGAGCGGAGCAGTGAGGTTGCGTTCCACGTCGACGCCCAATGCCTTGAGGGGCGAGATGTAGAGCACGCGGGTGCTCGGCGCGACCAGGGCCGCCGTTTCCGTGGCGAGCCGGTCAACGGCCCACAGAAACGCGGCCAGGGTCTTGCCCGATCCGGTGGGGGCCACGACGAGGGCATGGGAGCCCAGGGAGATGGCGTTCCACGCGCCCAGCTGCGCCGCCGTCGGCGCGGCAAACGCCTCGGTGAACCAGGCCCGAGCAGCCGGAGAGAATCGATCGAGAACGTCGCTCATACCGTCATTCTCGCCCGAACCACCGACAACACGGTTGACACTACGGATACCGGCGCTAACCCGACGCGACGAGCTTGACACGCAGCGAATCAACGCCGGTCGTAATGATCTCGCTCTCGGACCATCGGGTGCCGAGCCGGCTCAGAATGGCGTCGAGGTCCGGCTGGGTGAGGCCGTCGACCAATTCCAGTTGAACCACGAGTTCGGGCCCCTCGAGCCGCGCCAGGGGGTCACCGGCGGAGAGCTGAATAGAAAGCACCGAGAGTTCCGTCGCGATCGACGCGGTGAAGGCGTCGGCGACGTGATGACTGGCATAACTCGGTGTCCAGGGCAGGGATTGCGCAATCGCCCAGAGCGCCGGCCGCCGAATGACAAATTCACCGGGCGAGGTCGGGTCGATGACGACAAGATCGGTGTTCTCCTGGGCGGCGGCCAGGGCGACGCGAACGGCATCCGCTGGAATGGGCCGGGCGAGGGGGTTCCACGCCGTCATCGCGGAAGTCGACGAGAAGGCAGGCAACACCGTGCGTCCATCGGGGCTGGCCACGGTAATGATCGACAGTTCCTGGGTTTTGTCGATCGTGTGGCCGCGAGCGTTCACGGCGGCATCGCCGAGCTTGGTCACCAGTGGGATGAGCAGACGGGACCCACGGATGGCATCGATGACGCTTTCTTCGCCCGACTCGCGAGCCTGAAAGTGGGCGAGCGCCTCGGCGAGGGCGGCGGGAACAGCCCCGTCGTCGCCGGCGTCGAGGTTGGCCTCGAATTCCCGGCCGACCCAGGGCTGGCCGGCCGAGTCGGCCGTGTTAGCCAGCTCATCCGGCTCGCCGGGCTGACCTGACGGCTTATCGCCCCCCGGCCGACCGGAGGGATCACCCGTGGAACCGAGGTTTCGCGCCTTAGCCATTAGTCTCCCGAGACATCCAGGGCCTCGGCCAGCGTGAACGCGCCCGCATAGAGGGCTTTGCCCACGATGGCGCCTTCGAGCCCGAGCGGCACGAGCTTGCGCAGCGCTTCGATGTCATCGAGGCTGGAGATGCCGCCGGAAGCGATGACCGGCTTTTTGGTGCGGTCGAGTACCTGGCGCAGCAGCTCGATGTTCGGACCCTGCAAGGTTCCGTCCTTGGTGACGTCGGTGACCACGTAGCGGGCGCAGCCGGCAGCTTCAAGGCGTTCGAGCACCTGCCAGAGATCCCCGCCGTCCTTCGTCCAGCCCCGCGCGGAGAGGGTCGTGCCGCGCACATCGAGGCCCACGGCAACGGCTTCGCCGTAGTGCGCGATCACGCCGGCCGCCCATTCCGGGTTCTCGAGTGCCGCGGTACCGAGGTTGATACGTTTGACGCCCGTGCTCAATGCCGCTTCGAGTGATTCGTCATCGCGGATACCGCCGGAGAGTTCAATGTTGACGCCCGTGACCTGGCGGATGACCTTTTTGATGACGCCGGTGTTGGTGCCCCGGCCGAATGCCGCGTCGAGGTCGACGAGGTGAATCCACTCGGCGCCCTGCCTGGCCCAGTCGGCCGCGGCATCGACCGGGTCACCATAGTTCGTTTCCGTACCGGCCTCGCCCTGCGTCAGGCGCACAGCCTTGCCGCCGGCCACGTCGACGGCGGGCAGGAGGACGAGCCTCGGTGTCTTGTTGAACTCGCTCATTGGTGTCCTTGATTGGTGCGGTCGCACGGTGCGGCCAATTTCATGGAAGGTTGGGATTGGGGTGCTGAAGTCTGGGCGCGGCCTAGTGGTGCAGCGTGCCGATCCAGTTCTTCAACAAGCGGATGCCCGCCTCACCCGATTTTTCCGGGTGGAACTGGGTGGCGCACAGCGGACCGTTCTCGATCGCAGCCAGGAACGGCGCCCCATGTTCGGCCCAGGTCAGCCGGGGTTCCGGGAACGGCGGCATGACCTCGAGCGTCCACGACTGGGCAGCGTAGGAGTGCACGAAATAAAACCGTTCCTCTTCGATTCCTCGAAAGAGTTCGGAGTGGGGCGCGCTCGTGACGGTGTTCCAGCCCATGTGCGGCAGGATCGCTGCGGGAAGTTCGGTGACCGTTCCGGGCCATTCGCCGAGACCCTCGGTGTCGATGCCGCGTTCGACACCGTGTTCAAACATGACCTGCATGCCCACGCAGATGCCGAGCACCGGGCGCCCTCCGGCCAGGCGCCGATCCACGATCTCGTCGCCGCGCACCCCCTTGAGGGCGTCCATCACGGCACTGAACGCGCCGACACCGGGAACGACGAGTCCGTCGGCTTCCAGGGCAACCGTGCGATCACTCGTCAACGTGACGTCAGCTCCGGCCAGTTCAAGCGCCTTGACCGCGGAGTGCACATTGCCGGTGCCGTAGTCGAGGACAACGACCTGAGTCACAGGGCCCCCTTGGTCGACGGAATGCCCTGCACGAGCGGGTCGAAAGCCTTGGCGAGCCGGAACGCACGGGCGAAGGCCTTGAACTCGGCCTCAGCGATGTGGTGCGGGTCGCGGCCGCCCAGCACGGTGAGGTGCACGGTCAGGCCGGCATGGAAGGTGATCGCTTCGAAGACGTGACGCACCATGGAGCCGGTGAAGTGTCCGCCGATGAGATGAAATTCAAAGCCGGCCGGCTCGCCGGTGTGCACGAGGTACGGGCGGCCGGAGATATCGACGACAGCCTGGGCGAGCGCCTCATCGAGCGGTACCAGGGCGTCACCGTAGCGGGAAATACCCGACTTGTCGCCGAGGGCCTGGCGAATGGCCTGGCCGAGCACGATTCCCACATCTTCGACGGTGTGGTGCACGTCGATTTCAATGTCGCCGGAGGCCCGCACGGTGAGGTCGGTCAGGGAGTGCTTGGCGAACGCTGTCAGCAGGTGGTCGTAGAACGGCACCGAGGTCTGGATGTCGCTGGTGCCGGTGCCATCAAGGTTCAGGGAGAGATCAATGCTGGATTCACTCGTCTCCCGTTGCAGGTGTGCGACGCGGGGCGCGGAAATGCCAGCAGATGAACTCATAGCCCTAGTTTATTCGGCTTGGGGCGATACGGCTTGACCGGGCCGATCCGTTCGTCCCAGGCGGGCCAGGGCGTCCAAGAACAGGGAGGTCTCTTTCTCGGTGCCGGCCGTCACCCGCAAGTGTCCGGGAATGCCGACGTCGCGAATGAGAATTCCCTCCGCGAGCAGCGCCTCGAAGGTTGCCTGCGGGTCGGCCACTCCCCCGAACAAGACGAAGTTGCTCCAACTGCGGTGCGGGGCATAGCCCAGGCGTGCCAGCTCCACTACGAGCCGGTCGCGCTGCGCCCGAATGTCGTCGACCATCGCGAGCATCTCGGCGCTGTGCGCCAGGGCCGCGTTCGCGGCGGCCTGGGTCAAGGCGGAGAGGTGGTAGGGCAGGCGAACCAGGCGTAGGGCATCCGTGACCGCCGGATCGGCGGCCAGGTAGCCCACCCGGGCACCGGCGAAGGCGAAGGCCTTGCTCATCGTGCGCGAGACGAGGAGGCGTTCCCGGCCGGGCAGCAGGGTGACCGCGCTCGGCGTACCACGCGGAGCGAACTCGGCATAGGCCTCGTCAACCACGACGATGCCGTCGGTCGCGTCGTAGGCGGCGGCGATGGTGTCAAGCGAGAGCGGCGTGCCAGTGGGGTTGTTCGGGGAGCAGAGAAAGACGATGTCGGGGTTGGTGCGGGCGATCTCGCTCACGGCGGTGGCCGAGAAGAGTTCGTAGTCGGCGTCGCGGGTGCCGGGAATCCACCTGGTGTCGGTGCCCGAGGCGAGGATCGAGTACATCGAGTAGGTCGGGGCGAAGCCGAGCAGGCTGCGTCCCGGTCCGCCGAAAGCCTGGAGCACCTGCTGGAGTACTTCGTTGGAACCGTTGGCGGCCCAGATGTTGGCGGCGGTCAGTCCCTCGCCGAGGTATGTCGCCAAGGACTCGCGCAGGGTGGTGAATTCGCGGTCGGGATACCGATTAACGGAACGGATGGCCTCAGCCAGGCCGGCAAGGATGTCGCGGGCGACCCCCTCGGGAATCGGGTGCGTGTTCTCGTTGACGTTCAGTGCCACCGGAACGTGCAATTGCGGCGCACCGTACGGTGTCAGGCCTTGCAGGTTGGCGCGGAGCGGAAGATCTTCGAGACTGGTCACACTCTCCATGCTACGACCTGTGCTCCTACCGTGCGCTTCGGCCCGGTGGTGCGGCCCGCTCGCCTCGCCCAAGTTGGCGCGCTAGGAGTTTGCGGGGATTTCCAGGCGCTGGCCGGGCTGCAGCGTTTCGACGGTCAGAGTGTTCAAGCGTTTAATGTCGGCGACAACATCGCGCGGGTCGGTGGACGGCGAGATCTCCTCGGCGAGGTCCCAGAGAGTCTGGCCTGGTTCGACCGTGATGAACTGAGCGGAACCGACGTCGGTGGGCGAGTAGGCCAACGTCGCGACAACGCCGGATTCGGTCGTGTACGACATGAGGTCGATGCCCGCGGCGGAATCCGACGCGCCGGCCGCACCCCCGTTGAGGGCAAAGGCGACGGAACCGATCACGAGCGGCACGGCCGCGAGGGTCGTGAGAACCACTCGACCGCGGCGGGTGAGGCGAAGACGGGTGACGGGGGCGAAAGGTACTGCGGGTGCACATGCTGTGGTCATGTCAAACCTCCAAGGTCGGCGGGCTGCAAGTCTCGTATTCGGCCCTCGGCCGGGAAGACCAAATACGAAACTATGTTCCGAATATAACTTCGAACAATCAAACATGCAAGCTTTTTCTGGTCTCGGCCCGGCTTTCTGCGCAACACACTCGAATAAGTGTTTGTTTCAGGGCGGAGAACTGGATAAACTTTCGATAGGTCAATTGCTTGATTCACACTCAACCAGACACCACCGACATTCCCGTGAAACACAGTTTCAGGACACAAGAGACCGACTCCAGGAGGGCACATCGTGACACAGGACACCAGCGGTACCCGAGACAAGGGCGGCACTCGGCGCCGCAAGAGTTTGAGCCAACGCCAGCTCGCTATTCTCGACGTGATTCAACGTTCGGTGAGCTCGCGCGGCTACCCGCCGAGCATGCGAGAGATCGGTGACGCCGTCGGTCTCGCCTCGCTGTCGAGCGTGACCCACCAGCTCAACCAGCTTGAACTCAGCGGATATTTGCGCCGCGACCCGAATCGCCCCCGGGCGCTCGAAGTACTCATTGAGATTCAGCGTGCCCCCGAAGACGTCGGCACCGGCGACCAGGACAGCTTTCACCCGGGCGTGCAGGTCGGCGACGCCGCGATGGTTCCGCTCGTCGGTCGCATAGCCGCCGGCATCCCGATCACGGCCGACCAGCAGATCGACGAGATTTTCCCGCTCCCCCGGCAGCTCGTGGGCCAGGGCGAGCTGTTCATGCTCAAGGTCGTCGGTGAGTCGATGATCGATGCCGCGATCTGCGACGGCGACTGGGTCGTCGTTCGCCAGCAGAAGACCGCGGAGAACGGCGAGATCGTCGCGGCCATGCTCGACAACGAGGCCACCGTGAAGGTATTGCGCAAGCGCGACGGTCACACCTGGCTGCTGCCGCGCAACAGTAACTTCGAACCGATCGTCGGTGACTTTGCCGACATCCTCGGCAAGGTCGTCGCGGTGCTGCGCTCGGTCTAAACGCCCAAGCGGCACCGTGGGTCGAGGCGATACCCGTGGGTTGAGCCTGTCGAGACCATCACACGATGTGGTCTCGACAGGCTCGACCTCCGCTTAGGTGCGAACCGCTGCGCCGCGGCGTTCGCGCACCACCCGGGTCGCGGCGAGCATGTTGTGCAGAGACTGCACGGTCTCGTCGTAGCCGCGCGTCTTCAGCCCGCAGTCCGGGTTCACCCAGACCTGGCGTTCGGGAATCGATTTCAGGGCGGTTTCGAGCAGGGTGGTCAGCTCGTCAACGCTCGGTACTCGCGGCGAATGAATGTCATAGATGCCGGCTCCGATACCATGGTCGAACCCTCCGGCCTCGATCTCCTGCACCACCTCCATGCGCGACCGGGCCGCTTCAATGCTCGTCACGTCGGCGTCGAGGTTGCGGATGGCCTCGATAACGACGCCGAACTCCGAGTAACACAGGTGCGTATGAATCTGGGTTGCATCCGCCACCCCGGCCGTGGCCAGCCGAAAGGAGCCGACCGACCAGTCGAGGTAGTCGACGTGGTCCTTCGTCTTCAGCGGCAGCAATTCCCGCAGGGCCGGTTCGTCGACCTGAACGATCTTAATTCCCGCGGCCTCGAGGTCGCCGATTTCATCGCGCAGGGACAGGGCTACCTGGCGGGCGGTCTCGCCGAGCGGCTGGTCATCGCGCACGAACGACCAGGCCAGAATCGTCACCGGCCCCGTGAGCATGCCCTTGACCGGCTTTGCGGTGAGGCTCTGCGTGTACACCGACCAGTCCACCGTGATCGGTGCCGGGCGCGACACGTCGCCCCACAGAATAGACGGCCGGGTGCAGCGGCTGCCGTAGGACTGCACCCAGCCGTTCTCGGTCACGGCAAACCCGTCGAGGTTCTCAGCGAAGTATTGCACCATGTCGTTGCGTTCGGGTTCGCCGTGCACGAGCACGTCGAGTCCGATCTCTTCCTGCAGCGCGACGACCCGCCCAATCTCCTCGCGCATCAGGTCGCGGTAGTCATCCGCCGCAAGAGTTCCCTTGAGAAACTGGGCACGCGCCCGGCGAATATCGGCGGTCTGCGGGAACGATCCAATCGTGGTCGTCGGCAGCGGCGGCAGCTGCAGCGCCGCATCCTGGGCGCTCAGGCGTACGGCGTAGTCGCCACGGGTGAAGTCGGCGTCGGTCAGTGCGGCGACACGGGTGCGCACGGACCCGTCGCGCACGCCGGGAGCGCTCCGCCTTGCCACCAGTGCCTCAGCGGCTTCGGCGAGGGGCACCGCGATGGCGGCCCGTCCGGCGGTGAGGCCGAGCGCGAGGGTGGAGACCTGGCCGACTTTTTGGTCTGCGAAGGCCAGCCAGCTGGTCAGCGAGCCCGGCAACGACGCTTCATCCCGCACGTCATGCGGCACGTGCAACAGCGAGGTCGAGGTTGAGACAGAGACGGAGTCGGATAGCCCGCGCACGCTCTCTGCGGTTTCGAAGGCGCCGGCCAGGTCGCCGCGCCAGATGTTGTGCCCGTCGATCACCCCGGCAACGATGGTTTTTCCAGACAGCCCGGGCACCGCCTGCGGCAGGGTTCCCCGCACCAGGTCAACGCCGATCGCTTCAACGGCAGTGGCGGCGAGCACCGGCAGGGCGTCATCGAGGCTGCCGTAGGGTGCCGCGACGAACAGGGCGGGTCGCCCGGTCAGCCGGCCGAGCACCCCATAAACGGATGCGACGGCCGCCAGCGTCTTTGCCCGCGGCACGTCGATGGTTTCGCTGACCAGGCCCGGCTCGTCGAGCTGCACCCACTCGACGCCGGCATCCGCTAGCCGGCCCAGGAGCGCCGCGTAGACGGGAAGGAGATCGTCGAGGCGCGACAGCGGGGAGAAAGCGGCCGGGGCCTCGTCGCTGGCCTTACTGAGCAGGAGAAAGGTGACCGGTCCGACGAGCACTGGGCGGGTGAGAAACCCGGCCGCCTTGGCCTCGATAAATTCGCGCACGATGCGGTCGCTGGCCAGGGAGAAAACGGTCTCCGGGCCGATCTCGGGCACGAGGTAGTGGTAGTTGGAGTCGAACCACTTGGTCATTTCGAGCGGCAGGTTCTCGCCCTCGCCCCGAGCGAGGGTGAAGTACCCGGCCAGGTCGATTTTTCCGTCCGTGCCGACGAGGGAGGCGAACCGGGCGGGAATCGCGCCGACGGCAACGATGGTGTCAAGCACCTGGTCGTAGTACGAGAACGACTCGGGGATCGACGAGTCGGTACGGCCGAGTCCAAGATCAAGAAGCCGGTCGCGGGTGGTCTGGCGCAGCCCGGCGGCCACATTCTCGAGGGCGGTGGCGTCGATCGTTCCCGCCCAGAACGCTTCGACGGCTTTTTTCAGCTCCCGCCGTCGTCCGATGCGCGGGTAGCCGAGGACGGTGCCGGTGGGGAAGGCGGGAGATGCGGGAGATGCGGGAAATGCGGGCGAAATGGTCATGAGAATTCCTTCACTGGAGCATTGGTCGCTAAACGGTCAGAGGCAACGAACGTGATGGGTGGGCCTACGCGCAGGCCTAGGGCATAGCAGCGGGCACCGGTAGTGCCCCACACCCCTCAAGCACGTGTAGCACGGTGTCATGCTGGTTGAACGCGTAGAGGTGGAGTCCGGGGGCACCGCCCGCGAGAACGTCCTGGCCGAGGCGCACGGCGTAGTCGATGCCGATCTGGCGCTGACCTTGCTCGCTCGGTTCGATCTCAAGCTGGATGGATAGTTCGGCTGGCAGCTTTTCGCCGGAGAGCTGCAGGATGCGGCGCAACCGGTTCGGGCTGGTCACCGGCATGATGCCGGGAAGAATGGGAAAGAGCACCCCGGCGGAGCGAGCCCGTTGGATGAAGCTCAGGTAGACATCGGCGTGGAAAAACAGCTGGGTGATCGCGAGGTTCGCTCCGGCGGCCTGCTTGGCCAGCAGTGTGTCAATATCCTGGCTGACCGACCGGGAGTTGGGGTGTCCGTTCGGAAAGGCCGCGACTCCGATGCGCACCTTGCTACGTTCGGTCTTCACCCCGCGGGCGCCGGGCAGACCGGGAATCACGGTCTCGATGTACGGCACCCGTTCGGTCTGCACCCGGTGGATGAGCTGTACCAGCTCTCCCGCGCTGTGCAGGTCGCCGAGAAACGTGGTGTCCCCCTCGAGCGCGCCCCTCGGTGCGTCGCCGCGAATGGCCAGAAAGCTGCGAATGCCGGCGTCGAGAAATTCGCGAATGAGCCGGCTGGCCTCTGCGTGCGAGGAGTCGACGCAGGTGAGGTGGGCCATCGCATCCACTGCTGTGTGGTCCTTGATGTAGCGCAGAACGTCAAGGGAGGAGGTGCGCGAGGAGCCGTTGGCACCATAGGTGACCGAGATGAACTCGGGGCCAGCAGCGGCCAGATGATCGATGGTGCGCGTGAGAGCGGATGCTGCGGCCGCCGATTTCGGCGGGTACACCTCGAAGGAGAACGCCGGGCGGGCGTAACACGCGGAATTCCTGGTCTCGGTCATGGTTCCTCCTTCGGCAGAAGCGGCACAGCGTGTAGTGGCCGGGCGGCCGCGGACACGCCAAGACCGGCGGTTCTTCGCGGGCGGATGCCGGGCTCGGCTGTCGCTCCATGCCGGGGATTGAATTCCGTCGGCAACGATTGACTAGACACTAACAACACGGACGCCGACGTGGGCAAATATGACAGTTCGTGTCATCAGGCGGGTACTGTTGCGGCGCAGCGCTGCTGCGGCCAACACAAAACGGCCGCACGCCGCCGCGGTTCTTACGCCGACGACGGCGAAAAGCTAAGCAGAGAGCGAGGGAAGAATGACGAACGGGGCGAACTGCGGCTCGATCTCGGGGGTGACGAACGCCGTGACGTGGGTCCCGGTCTCCAGGTATTCGGTCGTCTCGATGCGACCCAGGTCGTGCAGAACTGCGATGAGGTCGCCGCGGTCGTAGGGAATGAGCAGGTCGAGTTCGATCTGCGGCGTCGGCAGCAGCAACGCCACCGCGGCGAGCACGGTGTCGATGCCCTCACCGGTGCGGGCCGATACGAACGTCGCCTTCGGTTCCAGGCCGCGCAGCACGAGCCGGTCATCGTCGGTGATCAGATCGCTCTTGTTGAAGACGACCAGTTCGGGAATGTCGCGGGCGCCGACCTCAGAAATGACGTCGCGCACGGTGGCGAGTTGGGCGACCGGGTCGGGGTGTGATCCGTCGACGACGTGCACGATCACGTCGGCGTCGGCGACCTCTTCCAGGGTGGAGCGGAAGGCTTCGACCAGTTGGTGCGGCAGGTTGCGAACGAAGCCGACCGTGTCGGTGAGGGTGTACAAGCGTCCGTCGGCGGTCGTCGACTTACGCACGGTCGCGTCGAGGGTCGCGAACAGGGAGTTCTCGACGAGCACGCCGGCCTTGGTGATGCGGTTGAGCAGGCTCGACTTACCGGCGTTGGTGTACCCGACGATGGCCACCGACGGAACGGCGTTGCGCTTGCGGTTAGCGCGTTTCGCCTCGCGGGCCGGTTTCATCTCGACCATCTGCTTGCGCAGCTTGGACATCCGGGTGTGAATACGGCGACGGTCGAGTTCAATCTTGGTTTCACCGGGGCCACGGGAGCCCATTCCGGCTCCGGTTCCACCGACCTGGCCACCGGCCTGACGGGACATCGAGTCGCCCCAGCCGCGCAGGCGGGGCAGCATGTAGGCCATTTGGGCGAGTTCGACCTGCGCCTTGCCCTCGCGGCTCTTGGCGTGCTGGCTGAAAATGTCGAGGATTACGGCCGTGCGGTCGATGACCTTGACCTTGACCACGTCTTCGAGGGCGCGCCGCTGGCTGGGCGCCAGTTCGGTATCGGCGATGACGGTGTCGGCGCCGAGCGCCTTGACGATGTCGGCGACTTCTTGGGCCTTGCCCTTGCCGAGGTACGTGCTCGGGTCGGGGGTCGCCCGACGCTGCAGCAGACCGTCGAGCACGGTCGCGCCGGCGGTTTCGGCCAGGGCCGCCAATTCGCGCATGGAGTTTTCGGCGTCGTCGACCGTGCCGTGGGTGTACACACCGACGAGAACGACGTTTTCGAGGCGCAGTTGGCGGTACTCCACCTCCGTGACGTCTTCGAGCTCGGTAGAGAGCCCATTAACCCGGCGCAGGGCGTTGCGGTCGGCTCGTTCGGACTGGTCACCGTCGTGGCCGCCGCCGTCATACTCGCCGGAGTCCTGATTCTGCAAGGCCTGGGCGACCCCACTGCGGAACAGGGAGTAGCCGGCAGCCTTGCTGTCGGCGCTAGCCAACACACGCGCGACGACATCGTCTGCGTCACGGGCCGGTTCTGCGGCCTCGTTTTCTTCTGCGTCGTTGCCGCGGGGCGCCGTTGGATCATTCATCCCGTTAACCTTAGTTCAACGAAGTTGAAAGGTTCCCTGCTATGTCGTCCGACCACTATTTTTCTCCGGCGCCCGGCACCGTGCTGAAAACCCGCCAGATCACGGTGCAGCTGCACGGGCAGGATCGTGAACTGACGACCGCCAACTCGGTGTTCAGTCCCGCGCACATTGACACCGGCACCGAGGTTCTGCTCAAGTACGCCCCCGAGCCGCCCCTCGAAGGCCATTTTCTTGATCTCGGCTGCGGTTGGGGTCCGATCGCGCTGCACCTCGCGCTGGCATCTCCGGACGCCACCGTCTGGGCCGTCGACGTCAACGAGCGGGCCCTCGACCTCGTGCGCACCAATGCCGCGTCCCTCGGCCTGACCAACATCAACGCGGTGCTCGCCACTGACGTGCCCGCCGATATCATCTTTCGCACCATCTGGTCGAACCCGCCCATTCGCGTCGGCAAAGACGAGCTCCACGGCCTTCTGCAGACCTGGCTGCCCCGCCTCGAATCAGAAGCGGATGCCTGGCTCGTCGTGCAACGCAACCTCGGCTCGGACTCGCTCCAGCGTTGGCTTGCCGCCGAACTCCCCGCCACCTTCGAGACCACGCGCGAAGCCATCAGCAAGGGCTTCCGAGTGCTTCAGGTGCACCGCGACTAGCCGAGGTTCAGAACCCCGTCAAAAACCAGCTCCGCCGGCCCGGACAGCGACACGTGTTCACCGTCCTCGGCCGGAAACATGCGCACGCCGAGCACTCCACCGGGCAGCTCGACCCGCCACTGGTGCGGCGCTGACTTTCCGGCCCAGTGCCGGGTGGCCAAGGCGGCGGCGGCGGCACCGGTGCCGCACGACAGGGTTTCCCCGCTGCCGCGTTCGTGCACGCGCATGCGGAACCGTCCGACGCCGTTGACGACGAGCGGGTCGTTCGGTACGACGAATTCGATGTTGACGCCGCCAGCCGGTGCCGGATCGAGTTGCGGAATAAAGGTGAGGTCGGCAGCGTCGAGTTCGTCGTCGTCGGCGAGGGCGACGACCGTGTGCGGATTGCCAACGTTGATGCCGAGGCCCGGACGGGCGACCGCCAGGTTCTTGGTGCGCACGAGCGGTTCGGTGCCGTCGAGCTTCCACCGACCGAGATCGACCTGAAAACCCGAGGCAGTGCGCTGCACGTCACGCACGCCGCCGCGGGTACCGATCGTGAGGGTGGCGCCGGGCTGCAGCTCGGCGAGGTCGTTTTCAATCAAGAATTTGGCATAAACACGGATACCGTTGCCGCACATCTCCGAGACCGTGCCGTCGGCGTTCCAGTAGTCCATGAACCACTGTGCCGCGTCGTCTTCGGCGAGGGCGGCCGCGCCGTCGGGCAGGTTCGTGCTGCGCACGGCACGGATGATGCCGTCGGCGCCGACTCCATACTTGCGGTCGCACACGGCGCGAATCTGCGCCGGGGTGAGCTCCATCGTGCCGTCGGGATCAGCGAACAGCACGAAGTCGTTGCCCGTGCCGTGGCCCTTGGTGAAGTTCAAAGTGATGCCCATGCTGTCAGTTTACGGGGCGGCCGCTGGGGGCATCCCCGGGCTGGCTCGAACCGTCGGTGCCGTGAGCGAACGGGGCGCACTGCCCGAGTCGACGTGCGCGAGGGCGTCGTCGACTCGGTCTACCGCACCAGAAGCGATCGAGTGCGTGTGGGCGTACCGTTTGAACCAGCTGACCTGACGGCGAGCATACCGGCGGGTGAGCTGCTGCGTGGCTTGGATAGCCTCGGCCTGGCTGAGGGTACCGTGCACCTGGCCGAGAGCCTGCGCGTAGCCGATCGCGCGGCTCGCGGTGACACCGTTCTCGATGCCGGCGGCAAGCAGACCGCGCGCTTCGTCGACGATTCCACTCGCCCACATCTGCTCCACCCGGGCATCGAGCCGGGTGGTGAGCTGCTCACGCGGGGTCCGCAGGCCGAGCAGTACGCTGGGACGCCAATACACCGGCTCCTCCGGTAGGGCGGCCAGGTGTGGGGCTCCGGTCAGCTCGACGATCTCCAGCGCACGCACCAGGCGTCGACCGTTGCGCGGGCCGATGCGCAGTGCAGCTTGCGGGTCAACGCCGTGCAGCCGGGTGTACATCAGGCCCGGTCCGTTCACGGCGAGTTCGGCTTCGAGCCGGGCACGCAGCACCGGATCGGTGCCGGGAAAACGAAAGTCGAACACGACCGCGGAGACGTAGAGACCCGAGCCGCCGACCAGGATCGGCGTGGCCCCGCGCGCGCGTATCTCCGTGACGACCGCGCGAGCATGCGCTTGGTAGTTGCTGACGGTGGCCTCGTCGGTCACGTCGAGCACGTCGAGCAGGTGGTGCGGAATGCCGCGGCGTTCGGCCAGGGACAGTTTCGCCGTGCCGATGTCCATGCCGCGGTAGAGCTGCATGGCGTCGGCGTTCACAATTTCGGCTGGCTGCCCACGCTGAATCAGCCGTTCGGCGAGGTCGAGCGCCAGCTCAGACTTGCCGGTACCGGTCGACCCAACGATCGCGATCAGTGCCGCCGGTTCAACGGGCCCCGCTGGTTCAGACGACACCGTTCCTAACGCTCGTCGTCGTTCACGTTGTAGATGGGAATGGTGGTGGAGCCGCCTTCGAGTCGCAGGCCGATCGTGGGCAAGCCCAGCGAGACCGGACCCGCGCTGCTCGTCCCACCGTGGGTGGGAACTCCGCAGGATTCGGCTTCTAGGCGGTCCCAGGCCTCTCCGGCCCGGGTCGAGCGGATGCGCAGGGGTGCGCCGTCGGTCGAGTCCGCGATGAGGTGGAACGGCGCCGCCTGGGTGACGAGCACGGTGACCATGTCGCCGGGCCGGGGGCGGGCCGAACCGGCCGGTACATCAAAGTGCACGAGGCGGCTATCGGGGGCGCGCCCGCTCAGGCGGTGCGTGTCACTGTCTTTGCGGCCGCCGTTGGCGACGAGCAGCTCGACTTCACGACCGATGAGCGCCTGGTTCTCTTCGAGGGAGATGCGCTCCTGCACGGCCGCAAGTCGCTCGTAGCGGTCTTGCACGATGCCCTTGGGTACCTGGTCGGGCATGGTCGCGGCGGGGGTGCCCGGACGAATGGAGTACTGAAAAGTGAACGCGGTCGCGAATCGGGCCTGTTCGACGACCCGCAGCGTCTCCTGAAAGTCTTCCTCGGTTTCGCCGGGAAAGCCGACGATGATGTCGGTGCTGATCGCGGCGTTCGGCATCTGTGCACGCACCCGGTCGAGAATGCCCAGGAACTTCGCCCCACGGTAGGAGCGGCGCATCGATTTGAGGATACGGTCGGACCCGGACTGTAGCGGCATGTGCAGCTGTGGCATAACGGCGGGCGTTTCAGCCATGGCATCAATGACGTCGTCGGTGAACGCGGCGGGGTGCGGGCTGGTGAAGCGGATGCGCTCCAGCCCCTCGATCTTTCCGGCCGCGCGCAACAGCTTGCCGAAGGCGAATTTGTCGCCGAACTCGACCCCGTAGGAGTTGACGTTCTGGCCGAGCAGGGTGACCTCGATGGCGCCGTCGTCGACGAGTGCCTGGATCTCGGCGAGGATTTCGCCCGGGCGGCGGTCTTTCTCCTTGCCACGCAGGGCCGGCACAATGCAGAAAGTGCAGGTGTTGTTGCAGCCGACCGAGATGGAGACCCAGCCGCTGTAGCTGGAATCCCGCTTGGTGGGCAGGGTCGACGGGAAGGTTTCGAGGGATTCTAGAATCTCGAGTTGAGCTTCGCCGTTGTGCCGGGCACGTTCGAGCAGGCTTGGCAGGGAGCCCATGTTGTGGGTACCGAAGACGACATCGACCCACGGTGCTTTCTCGAGGATGGTGGCCTTGTCTTTCTGGGCAAGGCAACCGCCGACGGCAATCTGCATCCCTGCGTGCTTGCGCTTGACCGAGGCGAGGTAACCGAGATTGCCGTAGAGCTTGTTATCGGCGTTTTCCCGCACCGCGCAGGTGTTGATCACAACGATGTCGGCCTCGCCGCCGTTGGCCGAGACGTAGCCGGCCGCTTCGAGCGAGCCGCTGAGCCGTTCGGAGTCGTGCACGTTCATCTGACAGCCGAAGGTGCGCACCTCGTAGGTGCGCGCGCACCCCGATTCGTCGATCGCGGCTGCCGAGGGGGTGATCACGGTTCGGCTTGCTAGTTCGGGGGCGACGATACTCATAGTGGTAACAGTTTACGCGAGCAATTCGGTGTGCGGGCCGTGTGGTTCGCGCATCAGCGGAATCGTACGCGGGAGGCACCACCGCCGCCGCGGTTGTCCATGGCGGCCTTCACCGCGAGTCGAACCGCGGTCGAGCTGTAGCCCTTGCGCATCAAAAAGCCGGTGAGACGGCGGTCGATGGTCTGGTCGTCGAAACGCTCCATCTGCGCAATACGCTTAGTAGCCAGGTCGATGGCACGTTCAGCTTCGTCATCGGGAAGTTCTTCGAGTTTGTCCAGCATGACGCTCGGGTCGAGCTTGCGCCGTCTCATTTCGGCTTCAACACCGGTGCGACCGAGGCCCTTGCGCACGTTGTGGCTGTGGATGATCTGATCGGCGAGCTTGACCTCGTCGAGGTAGTTCAGCTCGATGAACTTCTCGATGATCTCACTCGCCTCACCGGAGTCGACTCCGGTGGTGTTGAGCACCAGCAGCGCCTCGACCGTGGAGAGGGAGCGGCCACGCAACCGGTGCAGCAAAACCTTTTCGGCCCGCTCACGCTTCTCGAGTGCATCGGCGACGAAATCGGCTGCGGCGTTGGCCTCATCGTCGAGGTGATCGCTGACCCTGTGCGCACTAGCGGCTTCATTGGCCGCAGCCGCAGCAGTGCCTTCGATCTCGAAATCAGGGAAGCCGTCTTCGAGTCGCGGATGCAGCGGCGAGCGACGTTTCATTCCGGGTGCCGCACCGGGCAGGTAGGTCACGGGAGCCAAACCGGCGTCTGCGCGTTCTGCTGCGTCGTCCTGGGGTTCGAAATGAACCATTCCCGTGACCTGCCTCTCGGTGCCTGTAGTCGTGCAGTGTGTAGTCGTGCAGTGTGTAGTCGTGCAGTGTGCTGGAGTGCGTTCTTGTCTGGTTAGGCGCTCTTGCGGGCGGCCGAGGCCGTCTTGGCGACGATCGGGCCGCCGGCAAGCAGAGCCGTGGCATCCGCTTCAGCCTTGGCCTTGGTTTCAGACTCCAACACGAGAGCCGCGGCAGCCTTCTCGGCGGCCTTGGCGGCGATACCTTCGGGGCCAATGCCGAGCTTGATCAGAATCTTGCGCTCGATCTCGTTGGCCATGTCCGGGTTCTTGAGCAGAAAATTGCGCGAGTTTTCTTTACCCTGACCGAGCTGGTCGCCGTCGTAGGTGTACCAGGCACCGGACTTCTTGACGATGCCCTGGTCGACGCCGAAGTCGATCAGGCTGCCCTCGCGGGAGATGCCGATGCCGTAGATGATGTCGAACTCGGCCTGCTTGAAGGGCGGTGCCATCTTGTTCTTGACGACCTTGACGCGGGTGCGGTTACCGATCGCCTCGGTGCCGTCTTTCAGGGTTTCAATACGGCGAATGTCGAGACGCACCGAGGCGTAGAACTTGAGCGCCTTACCGCCCGAGGTGGTCTCAGGGCTGCCGAAGAACACGCCGATCTTCTCGCGCAGCTGGTTAATGAAGATCATCGTGGTGTTGGTCTGGCTGAGTCCACCGGTGAGCTTGCGAAGGGCCTGCGACATGAGGCGGGCCTGCAGGCCGACGTGGGAGTCACCCATCTCGCCTTCGATCTCAGCGCGCGGTACGAGAGCGGCCACGGAGTCAACGACGATGAGGTCGATGGACCCGCTGCGCACGAGCATGTCAGCGATTTCGAGGGCCTGCTCACCGGTATCGGGCTGCGAGACGAGGAGGGCGTCGATGTCGACGCCGAGCTTTTTGGCGTATTCCGGGTCGAGGGCATGCTCGGCGTCGATGAAGGCGGCGATGCCACCGTTCTTCTGCGCGTTCGCGATGGCGTGCAGGGTGAGGGTGGTCTTTCCCGAGGATTCCGGGCCGTAGATTTCCACGATGCGACCACGCGGCAGTCCGCCAACACCGAGCGCGACGTCCAGGGCTATCGACCCGGTCGAAATGGTTTCGACGGGGGCGCGTTCGTCGCTGCCGAGGCGCATGACCGATCCCTTGCCGAACTGACGGTCGATTTGCGCGAGGGCGGTTTCGAGGGCTTTCTCGCGGTTCGCTTGTGATGCCATGGTCGTGATCTCCTAGGTTCTGCACGGTCGCTACTACGAGTGTGCATGGTGGCGCCTGTAGGCTGTCGGCCCGCGCATCGGGAGGACCCCGATGCGCGTTTCGACAAGGCAATTGCTGACTTTCTCTGACAAATGCGACTGTACGCTGCACCTCCGACATTGGCCGGGAGCACGATCGAACGGTGCGCAATCTGTGAGATTGTCTGCTGTGGAGGAGCCTATCAAGACCGAACAGGTATTCGAGCATTACCGAGATTATTCTGCGGCGTGTCGAAATACCGGCCTGGCATGGACGGGCCAGAACGCGCTAATCTACCGGCGGGGAGCGGGGATGCCAGCCCCGTACCAGCGGCTGCGCGGCACGTCGACCTCGGCGCAGAGTGCCAGCCAGACGTCGCGGGCAGGAACACCGGCCGCGAGAGCTTGGTCCGCGGTTAGTCCGCCGAGTGGGGTGAGCACGAGATCGCGGGTGAGTACGCGCCCGTAGGCGTCGCCGAACTCGTCTCTCATTGCGGTGCGGAATTCACTCAGTCGCACAACGCTCCTTCAACCTCGGTCGGGCACACAGTCGTGCTTGAAATGACACCACCGCCGACACGAAGTGTCGGCGGTGGTGTACTGATATGAATCCTGGGGATGCGACCGGCTGGTGGCTAGCGCACCATGAGGTCGGCATCAAAGGTGGTAACGAACTCGTCCGGTACCGTGTAGGGGAACTGATCGATTCCCTCGATGACGGCGAGACGGTCACCAACTTCACGCATGATGACCGAAATCGGGGTTTCCAGAGCGTCGGCGACAGAAGCGAGAATCTCCGAGGAGGCCTCTTTCTGCCCCCGTTCTACCTCGCTGAGGTAGCCGAGTGCGACGCTGGCTTTGCTTGCGACCTGACGCAGGGTACGCCCCTTTTGCAGGCGGAAGTCCCTGAGCACATCGCCGATTTGCTGACGAACAAGAATCATCGGAACCTCCTTCTTATGCCTAATAACTCAAGCCAATCACTACCGGATTGTGGTGCTGGATGCTCACCATACTGCATTCATCCAACACATTGACACTACTGAGAATCACTGGGCTTTGCTTGTGAATGTCTTCGATGTAACCCGCCCGCAACAGGAACTATTCCGCGTCACCCTGCGCTATCAGCGCACGCACAGCATCAATGGCCTGCCGCACGGTTTCGGCGCGAATCTCGGCCCGATCGCCGTCGAGCTGCAGCGGCACAGCCCAGGAACCTGTGCCCTTGGACAGGCCGATGAACACCGTTCCGGCCGGGTGTCCACCATCCGGGCCGGGCCCGGCCACACCCGTGGTCGACACACCGACATCGGCGCGCACGTCGTTCACGGCGAGCAGGGTACGCACGCCGCCCGCCATCTGCTTGGCGACATCGGCGTGTACGGGGCCGTGCACGTTCAGCACGCTGCTGTCAACGTGAAGCAGGCTGCGCTTGAGTGCCGTGTCATAGGCAACCACTCCCCCGCGCACCACGACGGATGCTCCGGGGATGCGCACGAGTTCCGCCACGAGCAGGCCACCGGTCAGTGATTCGGCGACGGCAATGCTGAGGTGGCGGGTGGTGAGCTCCGCGATCAGCTTGGCCGTCGCATCCGCTGGCCCAGTTACTGGCCCAGTTTCTGGCCCAATTGCTGGCCCAGTTGCTGGCCCAGTTGGTTCAGCCGAGTGAGTAACGGGGAGGGAACCCGTGATCGGAGCCGGGTCAGGCAACGTCGTGCTTTCGCAGGCGCCAGGCCGAGACCAGATAGTCCAGGCCGGAAACCACGGTGAGCACGAGGGCGATGGTCATGGTCGCCGTGTTGAGCCAGTGCACCCACTCACCAAAGACCAGCCAGAACGGCAGCAGGGCGAGCGAGATCGACACGGACTGGGCGATGGTCTTGAGCTTGCCGCCACGGCTGGCCGGAATGACCCGGTCGCGCAGCATGACAAACCGGAACACGGTGATGCCGATTTCGCGCACCAGGATGACGATGGTCACCCACCAGGGCAGCTCGTCGAGGATGGACAGGCAGACCAGGGCGCCACCGGTGAGAATCTTGTCGGCGATCGGGTCGAGAATTTTGCCGAGGTCGGTGACGAGGTTGTGGCGGCGGGCGATCATGCCGTCGATGCCGTCGGTGGCGATGGCGATGATGAACAGAACGGCGGCGGCCCAGCGCAGGGCGCCGTTGTCGCCGTTGTCGGCCAGCAGCATCCAGATGAAGACGGGGGCGAGCAGAATGCGCACAACCGTGATGAGGTTGGGCACATTCCAATTGCTGGGGCGGGTGACGGATTGGTGCGGTGATGCCATGGTTCAGTCCCTGCCGGTTAGTTTCCAGGCATCCTCGTCGTCTTCGGTGCCGTCCACCTCAGAATACCCCTGTGACATTTTCTCGACCGGGTCGTCGGCGTAGCGCGGGTCGGGTGCCGACCCGGCGCGCGCGTCATCGGACTGAGCCTTCAGGGCGTGCTGTTCGTCGTCGGAACCGCGCAGGCGGGCGAGCACGCTCGGCAGCTGCTCGGCCGTCACGAGCACGTCGCGTGCTTTGGACCCTTCGGACGGGCCGACGATTTCGCGGGATTCGAGCAGGTCCATCAGGCGGCCGGCCTTGGCGAAACCGACCCGCAGCTTACGCTGCAGCATCGACGTCGAACCGAACTGGGTCGAGACGACGAGTTCCGCCGCGGCGAGCAGCACCTCGAGGTCGTCGCCGATGTCGGAGTCGATTTCCTTGCGCGGCGCGACCATGGAGACGTCGGGCCGATAGTCGGGCCGGGCCTGCATGGTGACGTGCTTGACGACTTTCTCGATCTCGTCTTCGGTGACCCAGGCGCCCTGCACGCGCACGGCTTTGGAGGCGCCCATCGGCAGGAACAGCGCGTCGCCCTGGCCGATGAGCTTGTCGGCGCCGGGCTGGTCGAGGATGACCCGGGAGTCGGTGACGCTCGTGACGGCGAACGCCAGCCGCGAGGGCACGTTGGCCTTGATCAGCCCGGTGACAACGTCGACGCTGGGTCGTTGGGTGGCCAGCACGAGGTGGATGCCGGAGGCGCGGGCGAGCTGGGTGATGCGCACGATGGAGTCTTCAACGTCGCGCGGGGCGACCATCATGAGGTCGGCCAGCTCATCGACGACGACCAGCAGGTACGGGTACGGCTTGAGTTTGCGTTCGCTTCCAACCGGCAGCACGATCTCGCCATTGACTACAGCCCTGTTGAAGTCATCGATGTGGCGAAAGCCGAAGCTCGCAAGGTCGTCGTAGCGCATGTCCATCTCTTTCACGACCCACTGCAGCGCTTCGGCCGCTTTCTTCGGGTTCGTGATGATGGGAGTGATGAGGTGCGGCACGCCAGCGTACGCGGCGAGCTCGACCCGCTTCGGGTCGATGAGCACCATGCGTACGTCGCTCGGCTTGGCGCGCATCAGCAGGCTCGTGATCATGGAGTTCACGAAGCTCGATTTGCCCGAGCCGGTCGAACCGGCCACGAGCAGGTGGGGCATTTTCGCGAGGTTGGCGATGACGAAGCCGCCGCCGACGTCTTTGCCGACGCCGATGGTCATCGGGTGCGTGGCATTGGTGGCGGTGCTCGAACGCAGCACGTCGCCGAGGGTGACGATTTCGCGGTCGGTGTTGGGAATTTCGATGCCGATGGCGCTCTTGCCGGGAATGGGCGAGAGGATGCGCACCTCGTTCGAGGCGACCGCGTAGGAGAGGTTCTTGCTGAGCGCCGTGACGCGCTCGACCTTGACGCCCGGGCCGAGTTCGATCTCGTATTGCGTGACAGTTGGACCACGGGAGAATCCGGTGACCTTCGCATCGACCTGGAACTGGCGCAGAACCTCGGTGATCGACTTGACGACGTCATCATTGGCGGCCGAACGGGCCTTGGCCGGCGGGCCGGCTGTGAGAGTGGATGCCGCGGGCACGAGATACGGAATGGCCGGGTGGGGGTCGGTGGAGGCGAGGGGCGGCAGGGCCGCGCCGGAGGCATCCACTGCCTGGCTCAGTTCGGGAAAGACGTCGTCGAAGCCGGGGAGCACCTCGGTGTGCCCGGCCGGGTCGTCGGAGTGCAATCCGGTGGACGGCGCCCCGCCGAGGTCGACCTCGCCGGTGAATCGTTTGACGGCGAGCTCGGCCTTGCGCAGGTCTTCGAGCACGTCGGTGCCGTAGTGATCCCGTTCGGGCGGCGCGGTGTGATCGGTGACTTCGGACTCGATGGCGCTGTCGAAACCGCCCCTTGACTGGCTGCCGCCGAGCAGCACACTGAGCGGGTCGGCGGCATCGGGGGTGGAGGGTCCAACCTTAGCTTCAGTCGATAGTGCACTACCGAAGTCGGGGTCTTCCTCCCGCTTGCTGTTGTTGCGGCGCCACCACGGCAGTGCGCCCTCGGACTCATCGTCGACGCCGTCCAGCTCAACCTGCGCGGTCTTGCCCAGCTTGGCGCCCTTGGCCTCTTGTGCGGCCGCTCGTTCTTCGTCCTCGGTCAGCTGGGCGCCGAACAGCCAGTCGTAGAGCTCACGGGAGCGCTGACCGACCCGGTTCGGCGGGGTCTTGGTGATGATGAACAGGCTCAGCAGCAACAACACGATGACGACGATCGTGGCACCGATCGACGTGGTCAGCATGATCAGCGGGGCGGCGATCATCCACCCGATGACCCCGCCGGCCAGCGCGAGGGCTGGCATGCCGTCTTGCGGCTGCGGCTGCACGCCGAAAATGTGGCAGAGTCCCGAGATGGTTACGAGCAGCAGGCTGAGCCCGATGCCGATGCGGCCGTTGTCGTGCACGGAACTGGGTTTGCGAAACAGCCAGACAGAGAACAGCAGCAAAATGACCGGGAGGGCGAAGGCGACCCGGCCGAACAGCCCACCGAAGGTGTACGCGTCGAGCTGCTGGGCGACGACGTTGTTGATCAGGAACCATTCAACGATGGCTCCCGAGATGGCGAGCAGCACGAGAAAGAATGGCAGGCCGTCGCGGCGTTCGTCTTTGGAGAGTTTTTCGGGGCCGAGCGCACGGGCGGCGCCGCCGGTCAGGTGGGCCAGGCCCATCCAGGCGCGGGTGCCGAGGCTCGGTTTTACGTCGACGGCGGTGAACTTGACGGTTTTCTGCGCGGCGGTGCGACCGGCTCCGCGGGTTGCCGGTTTGCGCGCCGGAGCGCCCTTCGCTGCCGGGGTGCGGGCACGCCCGGTCGACTTAGTGCTCGTAGCCATGAAATAACGCTACCAAGCACCGGCGACATTCCCCCGGCCCCACGCCCACGGCCGGCGGCATCCGTCTGTGTCAATAGCGGATGGCGTCAATCACCTTCACCCGCACCGCGACCAGTGCCGGGATCAGCCCGGCCAGAGCGCCGACGACGCTCGCGCAGACCAGGCCGAGGATGGCCGCTTCGACCGGGAACGGCGGAAAGTCGGTGACCTGGCCCTGGCTGATGAAATCCTCAACCAACGGACTCTTCACGATGAGCACAGCGGCGATCACGCCGACGATGCCGGCGACGACGGTCGCGACGACGCTTTCCATCATGACGGCGAAGAACACCCGGCCGGCGGTCGCCCCGAAGCTACGCCGAATGCCGATCTCTCGAATGCGCTGCTTGAGCGTGACCAGGGCAATGTTGACCAGGCCGAGAGCGCCGAGCAGCAGCACGAGACCGGCGATGGCACCGACCGTGAGCTTGAGCGAGAGGTACGGGTCGCCGTCCTGGAACGCCGCATAGTCCTGGCGGTTCACCTGAACGACTGCATCACTTCCCAGCGCCCCCTGCACATCACGCTGCAGAGCGCCCACCAGCTGTTCGGACACGTCGACGGGCACCCACAGCTCGTAGGACGGCGGTCCGAATTGCAGGTTCGGGCCGCTGACGACCGGGGTGATGGCGGTGAGGGCGTCGGCGAGTATGTACATAGCCGGTTCGGTTTCGTAGGAGAGCGCCGGATAGACACCGGTGACGACGGCCGTCGTGGTGCGTTCGCCGACCAGGGTGGCCGTCGGGTGTGTGCGCAGGTCGGGTCGGCCGAGGCGGTCCCAGAAGATTGAGTTGATCAACACGGCTGGCGCGAGCCGGGCCCGGTCGTCATCGGTGAACCAGGTTCCCTCATCGAGAGTGATGCGGTGCATGGTGCCGTAGGGCGGGTCGACCCCGAAGGTTTGCACCGGCACGGCGCCGTCAGCGAATTGCACCGTCTGGCTGGTGTTGACGACCCGGCTGGCATAGTCGATTTTGTACCGTTCGAGGGCGGTACGCCAGATTTCGGGCATCTTGGTTGGGGTGGAGCCGTCGTTCATTGACGCAGACAGGTACAGGCTGGCCGCGCGCCCACCCGATCGCTCGCTCGATTCGACGGTCGCCTGCTGGGCGACTCCGCCGAGCCCGACGACGGTCGTGATGGCACAGACGGCGACCGCCACGCCGATCAGTGACAGCATGACGCGGGTCTTGTGGATGCGTACTTCCTGCCAGGCCTCGATGACCGAGCCGACCAGGTTGCTCGCGACGCGCTTCATGCGGGCACCGCGCTCGAAACCTGCAACACGCCATGATCGAGCCGCAGGTGACGGGTGGCCCGGGCGGCGATGGCCGGATCGTGCGTGATGGTGACCAGAGCGGCCCCGGATTCGGTGGCGACCTCATCGATGAGGTCCATCACCGTTTCCCCGGTTTCGAGGTCAAGGGCGCCGGTGGGTTCGTCGGCGAGAATCAGTCGCGGACCGCGCACCAGTGAACGGGCGATCGCCACCCGCTGCTGCTCACCGCCGCTCAATCGGTCGGGCAGCGAGCCGAGCCGGTCGCCGAGACCGACCCGTTCGAGCATCTCGGTGGCAATGCGGGCGCGCTGCCAGAATTGGCGACCGTCGGCGTAGAGCAGTGGGGTCATCACGTTTTCGAGGGCGGTGCGGCCCTGCAGCAGGTTGAACTGTTGAAAGATGAAGCCGACCTCACGGCCGCGCAGCCGGTCCCGGGCGCCGGTAGGCAGCGACTGCACCGGGCGGTCCTCGAACAGCATGGTGCCGCTCGTGGGGTTGTCGAGCAGTCCGAGCAGGTTGAGCAGGGTGGTTTTACCCGAACCGGAGCGACCGACGATCGAGACACGGTCACCCACGTTCACCTCGAGGTCAACGCCGGAGAGGATGGTGAGCGGGGGTGCGTCGATGAGTTGCACCGTCCGGGTGACGCCCTCGAGGTGCAGCAGGGTCATTTGGAGATCCCGCTGCTGGAAATGCCGCCGTCGAAGCAGACCGTGCTGCCATCGGGCTGCAGATCACAGCCGCCGGTGCCGGGAGCGACCGCGGTGGCGCCCGGCACGAACTGGTTGATCAGGTCGCCTTCGATGAGTCCGTCGATGATCTGCACGTTGATTCCGTCGGTCATGCCGAGCATCACCGGGCGCTCTTCGGTACCACCGTCGGGCACGACGAACCAGACGACGCCGGTCTCGGCGGAGCCCTTGACCGCGGTGGTCGGAACGACGAGCACGTTTTCGGCCAGACCGGCGGCGATCGTGATCTGGGCGGCCAGACCGGAGAAGACGGTCACCTCGGCCGGAATCGCGCAGGTGACGGTGGTGCCGCTCGTGCCGGTCTGGCCGCCGGCCCCGCCGTCACCGCCGGTCGTGGCACCGGCCAGCGGGGTGGTGATGGTCAGTCCCGTGCAGGTGAACGGGGCGGGCCCATTGGTAATCGCTACGGATGCATCGTTGGGCTTGGTCAGCAGGCGATACTGCTGCTCGGGGCTGAGCGCGCCGCTCACCGAGAAGCTCGGCGGTGCAACCTGGCCGGTGGCATCCCCGACGGCCACGCTCTGGCCGTGGATCACGCCGAGCGAGCTGAGGATGCCGGCGATCGGGGCGAGCACCTTGGCGAAGGTGATCACCGGTTTCGGCTGGGTGATGGTGACGTTGCCGTCGGCATCCGTTGTTTCGACGGGATCTTTGATCGTCTCGACCCGGATGTCGTAGATCTTGTCGTCCTTGTTCACGGCCAAGCCGGCCGCCACGAAGATCTCGTCGACCGTGCCGATTGCGGTCGCTTTGACGGCGACGGCCGGATCGGCGCTGACCGTGCCCGGCAGCGTCACGTCGTTGCTGATGGTGCCGAGAGCCACCGGAATCTGGGGTTCGACGATGACGCCGGTCGGTTCGGCCGGGTTACTGTCGACCGCATTGTCGGGGTAGAACGCAATCTTGACGAGGGCCACGGCGATGGCCGCGATGCAGATCAGTCGAAGGATGGGAAAGACCCATTTGCGTGCAATGTTCACGACACTCCCCACCCGGCTGACCCAACGTAGGTCATGTTCGATGGGCTGATCATAACGGTGTGCGTGCGGATGTGCCACAGTCGGTTGCGCCGCCACGAGGTGGAAATGAAACTAATAGTGACGTTGAGGGTGGAAATACCGAGATGACGACCAACAACCTGTGATCGGGGCGCCGCCTCGTTTAGAACGGTTGGGGGTGGGGGTCGTCGAAGTGGCAGGGAGAGTTCCACGGGTCGCGCACG